>JBBQJU010000094.1:0-9346 GCA_038326215.1 Gemmatimonadales bacterium
GGCAACGTCCCGAAGCGCATCCAGGGCATGCGCCGTGGCGGTATTGCAGGCCACGACCACGGCCTTCACCTCGCGCTCCTCGAGCCAGCCGAGGATCTCGCGCGCATATCGACGCACGGTCGCCGGCGACTTGGAGCCGTATGGCACGCGGGCGGTGTCGCCGAGGTAGAGGGTTGACTCGTTGGGGAGGAGGGCGTGGATGGCGCGCACGACCGTCAACCCGCCGATGCCCGAGTCGAACACGCCGATCGGGGCGCGATTCATCGGGGGAACGGCAGTGTGATGCCCAGCGCGCGCCGTCCACCTGGCAGCACCCGCGCCTGCAGTTCGCCCGGAAAGTCGTAGAGATTGGCGGAGACGTATGCCTCCATCCCGGCGAAAAGGTGGTTCACCGCAATGAGGAAGAGCCAGTCGCCCCGTTCGGCACGCTTGGACTCGAGACGGCCCGATCCGGTCCGCTCGAGATAGCGCATCTCATGATGGGCCTTGAGTGCCATCCCGACGGCCACACCCTCGAAGGCGACGAAGAGCCCGCCGCTGAGCTTGCGGTCGAGCGCGGCCTGACCCCATCCGGGAAGCAGCAGCGAGCGTGCGAAGTAGCCAAGGGGCGAGGGGCGCGGACGGACGGCGAGCAAATCGGGACGGACCTGCGCGTCGAGCGGGGCTGCGATGAGCAGCCACGCCGCGAGCAGGGCGGGTCCGATTCGCACCGCCAGCCGCTTGGTCAGGCGACCGCCACGAGCTCGATCTCGACGCGCACGTCGCGCGGCAGCCCCGCGGCCGCCACGGTGCTGCGCGCCGGACGATGGTCACCGAAGTGCGCGGCATAGACGGTGTTCATTGCCGCAAACTCGGCCATATCGCGCAGGAAGACCGTCGTCTTCACGACGTGGGCGAAGGTCATCCCCGCCGCCGCGAGGACAGCGCCGAGATTCTTGAACACCTGCTCCGTCTGCTCCGTCACCCCACCCGGCACGATCTCCATCGACGCGGGGTCGAGCGCGATCTGACCGGCCGTGTAGAGCATCCCGTTCACAAGGATCGCCTGCGAATAGGGGCCGATGGCGGCCGGGGCGTCGGGGGTGGCGATGATCTGCATCAGTGCATCCGGTGTGAGGGTGAAATCGCTGTTTCGATGATCGATGATCGACGATCGCTCATCGATCATCGAACGAAGTGCGCGTCGGGCCAGAAGAGTCGCATCGCATTCGCCGTCGTGGTGGCGACCATCGCGTCGAACGTCGTACCACGCACCTCGGCCAGCGTCCGGGCGACGGCCGGGAGAAAGCTTGGCTCGTTGCGCTTGCCGCGGTGCGGGACAGGTGCCAGGTACGGGGAGTCGGTTTCGATCAAGACCCGGTCCTCGGCGACCGCACGCATCGCGTCCTGCTGTGTCCACGACTTGAACGTCACCATGCCACTGAAGGAAAAGTACCACCCCGCCGCCAGCCCGGCGTCGCGGAGGGTCGGGCCGCTCGAGAACGAGTGGAGGACCACTGTGGCATCCGCCTGGTTGCGGAGGATGGCGATGACGTCCGCGTCGGCCTCGCGCGCATGGATCACCACGGGCAGCCCGGCCGTGGTTGCCAGCGCGAGCTGCTCGGCGAAGACCCGCCGCTGGATGTCACGCGGGGCGTGGTCATAGTGGTAGTCGAGTCCCATCTCCCCGGCGGCCCGAACAAGCGGCTGCGACCACGCGGCCTGGAGGCGTGCCTGCATGTCGGCCGTCCACTGCGCCGCATCATGGGGATGGCAGCCAGTCGCCACGACGAATCCCGGATACCGAACCGCCCAGTCGAGGGTTTCCTCGAGCTGGGCGGGCACGGATTCGATCAGCATGGCATGGGTGACGCCGACGGCGATCATCCGCTCCACCGCCGCGTCGCGGTCGACCGCGAAGGCCGGGTCCGCGAGGTGGCAGTGCGTGTCCACCAGCATCGGGGTCAGACCTGCGGGACCGTGCCGCGCGAGGCTGCGGTGCCGGGCTTCGGCTTGATCTTGACACCCCGGCCATCGACACCGGGCCAGCGCTGCTCGATGACGCGGAGCAGCGGGGCGGCGATGAAGATCGACGAGAAGGTGCCGGTGAAGACGCCGAAGAACATGACCATCGCGAACGGTCGGATGACCTCGCCGCCGAAGACCGCCAGCGCGAGCAGCGTTGACAGCGTCGTCGCGTGCGTCAGGATCGACCGTGGCAGTGTCTCGTTGATCGAGCGGTTGAGCACCTCGACCAACTGCGTGCGCCGGTACTTGTGGAGATTCTCGCGGACGCGGTCAAAGATGATGATCGTGTCATTCAGCGAATAGCCGACCATCGACAGCACGGCGGCAACGACGACGAGTGACAGCTCGATCCGGGCCACCGCGATGAAGCAGATGGTCAGGACGATGTCGTGGGCCGTGGCGAGGACGGCCGCGAGGCCGAAGCGCCACTCGAAGCGGTAGGCCAGATACGCCAGCACGCCGAGGAACGAAAGGAGGATCGCCATCAACGCCTGGCTCTTGAGTTCCGCGCCGACCTTCGGCGACACGGCCTCGCCGCTGCCCGGCACGAAACCGCCAGCACCGACGACCTTCTCGATCGCCGCGTTGACGGCCCGGGTGGTCGCCTGGGTGTCGTCGGTCTTCGATCCCGCCACGGCGGTCCGGGCACGCACGGCGTACTCGTTGTCGCCGCCGAAGCGCTGGATCTCGGCGCCCTTCAGTCCGGCGGCGTCGAGGCCGGCCCGCAACTTCTCGACATCGACCGGCGCGGTGGTCGTGAACTGCACCAGGGTGCCGCCGGTGAACTCGATCGACTGCGTGATGCCGAGGCCGACCAGCGCGGCGAGCCCGACGAAGAACAGCGTCGCCGTGACGAGGTAGGCCTTCCGGCGCTGGGCGATGAAATCGTACTTGGCGTGTGCAAAGAAGCGAATCATGGTCAGATGCTCAGCGTGGTGGCGGCGGGCTTCCGGTCGAGCCAGACGAGGAAGAACGTCTTGGTGACGAAGATCGCGGTGATCATCGAGGCGATGATGCCCATGATCAGCGTGACAGCGAAGCCCTTGACCGGGCCGGTGCCGAACTGGAAGAGGAAGGCGGCCGTCAGGACGGTCGAGACGTTCGAGTCGATGATGGCGGGCATGGCGTGGCGGAAGCCCTCCTCGACCGCGACCCGGACCGTGCGTCCGGCAATGATCTCCTCGCGGATCCGCTCAAAGATCAGCACGTTCGCGTCGACCGCGATGCCGACCGAGAGGACGATGCCGGCGAGGCCGGGCAGCGTCAGCGTGGCGTCGATCATCGAGAGCGAGGCCAGCGTGAACAGGATGTAGAGGGAGAGCGCGAGCACCGCAAGCACCCCGGACATCCGGTAGTAGCCGACCATGATCAGGATGACGAACACCGTGCCGACCAGTCCGGCAATGATGCCGCCCCGGACGGAATCGTCACCGAGTGAGGCACCGACGGTGCGCTCCTCGACGATCTTGAGCGTGAACGGCAGCGCACCGGCCTTCAGCGTGAGCGCGAGGTCCTGCGCCTCGGCGATGGTCCGGCCGGAGAGCTCGATCTGGCCACGGCGGTCGATCCGGCTGTTGATCACCGGGGGCGCGCCCTGGACCTTGCCGTCGAGCACGATGGCCATGAAGTCGCCGATGTGCCGGCTGGTCTCCTGGCCAAACCGACGGCCGCCAGCCCGGTCGAGGTCGAAGACCACGATCGGCTTGTTCGAGCTCGGGTCGATCTGGGGCGTCGCATTGACCAGCGACGTGCCGGTCAGGATCGACTTCGCCTCGAGGGCATAGAGCGCTCGCATCGGCTCGAGTCCACCAGTCGGCGACTGGTCCCACTTCAACTCGATGCCGCGCGGGAGAACGCGCTGGACCTCGGGGAGGTGGAGCAGCGAGTCCACGCGCGCGACCGATGCCTCGGGCACCAGATAGGTCCCTGGGGCCGACGCGCCGGCGGAGGCACCCGACACGATCAGCGCCTGGAGAATCGGTCCGCCGGCCTTGCCGGTGTCCGCGGCCACCTTGCCGCTGTCCGCGAGCACCGGCTTCGTGGAATCGCCGCTGAGCAGCGCGTCGATTCCCTTTGCCGCCGCCGGGGCGCCGGCTGCCGGCTTGACGCCGAGCTGCGCGAGGACCCGATCCATGGCGGGGAGGGCCGCATCGAGCGCGCCCGTCTTGTCCGTCATGCGGAACTCGAGGAAGGCGTTCTGCTGCACGATGCCCTTGGCGCGCTCCGGGTCCTTGATGCCGGCGAGCTCGACGACGATGCGCGAGGAGCCGACCTTCTGGATGACCGGTTCGGTCACGCCAAACTCATCGATGCGCTTGCGCAGCACGGTGAGGGCCAGGTCGATGTCTTTGGAGACATCGGCCGAGACTTGCTCCGACTGGTCGAGCTCGAGGCCGAGGTGCATCCCGCCCTGGAGGTCGAGGCCGCGCTTCAGCGGGACGCGCTTGACTTGCACGTCCTGCATCACGCCGGTGGCGCTGCGCTCGCGCACGGTGACGGTGCGCGGGATGAGGGCGATGATCGAGCCGATGACCAGCACGGCGATCAGGATCATGCGATTGCGAATAGATGCGAACATCGTCACTCGGACGCCCGTACGGGCGCTTCAAGGTCCGGGTGCGCCACGGCCAGCATGGTCCGGGCGCGGTGCGAATCCACCTCCAATTGCTGCCGGAGGCTTGCCACCGAATCAAATCGGCGGATGTCACGGAGCGGCGCGACCCACTGGACGCTGACGCTCCGGTCGTACAGGACCCCCTCGAAACCGAACAGGTGGGCCTCCAGGAGGCGCCGACCATCATTGAAGGTCGGCCGGTGTCCCTGGTTCATCATGCCGCCAAATCGGCCGGCGAGTGTCTCGACCACCACGGCGTAGACACCGTCGGGTGGCAGCAGCTTTCGTCCCTCGATCGCGAGGTTGCAGGTCGCGAAGCCGATCTGTCGGCCCTGCCCCTCGCCGCGCCGGACCACACCCTCGACCGAATAGGGTCGGCCAAGCATCCGCGCCGCCTCTTCGAGATTGCCACCCGTCACGGCCCGTCGGATCGCGGTGCTCGACACCGGCAGCCCATCCGGGAGCAGCACCGGCGTCACCACATCGACCGGGAAGCCTCGCGATGCACCGAGCGCCTGCAGCGTCGCGACATCGCCCTGTCGTCCCCGGCCGAATCCGTGATCGTGCCCGATCACCAGCTCGCGCAGGTCGCACCGCGGCAACAGCACCTCGTCGACGAACGCGGCCGGATCGAGGGCCGCCATGGCCCGGTCGAATCGCAGCGTCAGCACCCGATCGATCCCGCTGGTGGCGAGGGCGGCGAGCCGCTCCCGCGTCGTGGTCAGCAGCGGTGGCGCTGCGGCCGGATTCACCACCTCGAGCGGATGCGGCTCGAAGGTCACCAGAATGCTGCGCCGCCCGCTGCTGAGCGCCCGCCGGCGAATCTCCTCGAGGACGGCGTGATGACCTCGGTGCACCCCATCGAAGGTGCCGACGGTCACCACGCTCCCCACCCCACTCACGTCGCCGGCTCCAGCACGACCTCGGGCTGCCACCGTCCGTCGGCGGCGACCGCGACGGCGAGGAGACGGCCGTCCTCCGCCAGCAGCGCCGCGTGTCCCGCCATCGCCGCGTGCTGGACCACCATGCGTCCGAACCCGACCGCCCTGGCATCGGCCTCGTCGAGCGTGACCTGGGGAAGCATCGCCACCATCTCGGCCGGCGTTCGGAGCGCGGCTTCGGTGATCGCCTCCGGTGTCACCGCGTCGGTCACCGAGAACGGTCCGATCGCGGTGCGCCGAAGTGTCGCGCAATGCGCCGGCAATCCCACCGCGGTCCCCAGGTCTCGCGCGAGGGCCCGGATATACGTCCCGCGTCCGACGGTGGCCGTCAGGGCCAGCGTGGGCGGCGTCCAGTCACCAAGCTCCAGTCGGTGGACCATCACCTCGACCGGCGCGAGATCGACCGCCTCGCCAGCACGGGCCAGCACGTATGCCCGCGTGCCACCGACGTGCTTCGCCGAGTAGGCCGGCGGCCGCTGCGACTGCCGACCCTCGAGCGATGCCGCGGCCTCAGCGAGCGTTTCCCGAGTCGGCCAGCTCGACGGCTCGACCGTCATCGTCGGCGTGCCGGTGGCGTCCTCGGTATCGGTCGCGATCCCGAATCGGACCGTAGCCTGGTACACCTTCTCGCCCGCCTCGACGAAGCGTGCCAACCGTGTCGCCCGGCCGATCAACACCACCAGCAGTCCCGTGGCGAACGGATCCAGCGTCCCGGCATGGCCGACACTGCGCGTTCCCAATTGCCGCCGCACCGCCGCCACAACATCGTGCGAGGTCCAGCCAACTGGCTTGTCAATGAGCATCCCCCCGATCAGGAGGCCTCCTCCTCACGCTTCAGGCCCGCGAGGAGGCGATCGATCTCCAGCGCGTGCTCGAACCCGCGATCCAGCACGAAGTGCAACTCGGGCGTGATGCGGGTGGTGAGCGCCTTCGCGACAAAACCGCGGAGAAAGCCCGCTGCCCGCTGCAGCCCTTCCACTGCCGCTTCCCGCTCGGCGGGCTCGCCGTGCGGCACGACCCGAACCGTCGCATGCGACAGGTCGCGGGTCACCTCGACGGCGCTGACCGTCACCATCCCCACGCGGGGGTCGCGCACTTCGCCGCGCAACAGTGCCTCGGCGAGCACCGCCCGGATCGTCTCACCCACCTGCTCCGGGCGCCGCGAATTCCCCTTCCCCGCCACGGCCTAGTCCTGCGCGGCCGAGGCCGCGAGCGTGCGCTTGACCTCTTCGGTACGGAACGCCTCGATCACGTCACCAACCTTCACGTCGTTGAAGTTCTCGATGCCGATACCGCACTCGAGTCCTTCGCGCACTTCCTTGGCGTCATCCTTGAACCGCTTGAGCGACCCGAGGTTGCCGGTGTATACCACCGAGCCGTCGCGAAGGAGGCGTACCCGTGCCGTACGGGGAATGATGCCGCTCCGGACCATACAGCCGGCAATCGTGCCGACCCGGGTGACCTTGAACACCTCGCGCACTTCGGCCTCGCCGAGGATGGTCTCCTTCTCCTCCGGCTTGAGCAGGCCTTCCAAGGCGTTCTTCACGTCCTCGACGGCCTCGTAGATGATCCGGTACGTCCGGATATCCACGCCCTCGCGCTCCGCCGCCGACCGTGCGTTGGCGTCCGGGCGCACATGGAAGCCAAGGATGATGGCGCCCGAGGCCTTCGCGAGCAGCACATCGCTCTCGGAGATCTGGCCGACGCCACGATGGACGATGTCCACCCGCACTTCATTGGTGCCGAGCTGGGCCAGCGAGTCGGCGAGCGCTTCCGCCGGGCCGCCCTGGTCGGCCTTGATGATGATCCGCAGCTGCGACACGGCGCCTTCCTTCAGCGCGCGCGAGATGTCCTCGAGCGTGCCGCCGCGCGCCGAGCGCCGGTTCTGCGCCTCGCGCTCGAGCCGCTGCCGCTTCTGCGCGATCTCGCGCGCCTCGACGGCATCGGTCATCGCGAGGAAGGTGTCGCCGGCGGCCGGGACGCCCTCGAAGCCGAGGACCTGCACCGGGATCGACGGACCGGCCGACTTCACGGTCTTGCCGCGCTCGTCGTACAGCGCGCGGACGCGGCCGGAATACTTGCCGCAGATGAAGTTCTCGCCGACCCGCAGGGTGCCCTTCTGGACCAGAATCGTCGCAAGCGGACCCTTGCCGGCGTCCAGCGTGGCCTCGATCACGGTCCCTTGCGCCTTGGCCTCGGCGTTCGCCTTGAGTTCGAGGATTTCGGCCTGCAGGAGCAACTGTTCCAGCAGTTCCGGGACGCCGGTGCCCTTCTTGGCCGAGATCAGCGAGTGCAGCACCGTGCCGCCGAACTCCTCGAGCACGACGCTGTGCTGCAGCAGGTCCTGCTTGACCTTGGCAACGTTCGCGGCCGGGAGATCGATCTTGTTGATCGCCACGACGATCGGTACGCCGGCGTTCTTGGCGTGCGAGATCGCTTCGATCGTCTGCGGCATCACCTGGTCGTCGGCCGCGATGACCAGGACGACGATATCCGTCACCTGGGCGCCGCGGGCACGCATCGCCGTGAAGGCCTGGTGGCCCGGCGTGTCGAGGAAGGTGATCGACTTGCCGCCCATCTCGATGTGGTAGGCGCCGATGTGCTGCGTGATGCCACCGGCCTCGCCGGCGACCACGTTCGCCTTCCGGATGTAGTCGAGCAACGACGTCTTGCCGTGGTCGACGTGCCCCATGATGGTGACGACCGGCGGACGTCCGGTCCGGGTGCCCTCTTCCTCGACCTCGACTTCCTCGACCTCGGCGTGATACTCCTCTTCGCGCATGGCCTGGAAGCCAAACTCGGAGGCGATCAACTCGATCTGATCGAAGTCGAGACGCTGGTTCACCGTGACCATCAGCCCGAGTTCCTTGAATGCGAACGCAACGATCTGGTTGGCCGGAATCTTCATCGCCTCGGCGAGCTCGCTCACCGAAATGAACTCGTTGACGCGAATGATCGTCTTCTCGCGCTCCTTCTCCTCAGCGACACGCGACGCGATGATGTCGCGGTACGAGGGTTCGTCGGAGCGGATCTTCCGGCGCGGCGCGGGACCCTTCATCCCGTGCAGCGTCTTCAGGATGTTCGCTTGGACCTGATCCTGATCGACGAAGCTCTTCTTTCCCTTCTTGCCGGGGCCCTTCTTGCGGCCTCCGCCGGGCTGCGCATCGGGTCCGAAGGTACGCGGTGCGGTCGAGCCGGCATTGCCGACCTGTGTCGGAATGGCGCCACTCCCACCGCCCCCGCCGCTCCCGCCACGACCCTGCGAAGGATTGCTGGACGAGAAGACCGGGCGCGGACGGCCACCGGGGCCGCTCTGGCCGCCGGAGGAGTGCCCGCTGCTTGGTGCCGGGCGCTGCACCCGCGGCGGGATGAACGGCTTGGCCGGTCCACCCGCAGAGGTGCCGCTGGCGGCGGGCGGCGGGGTCGTCGGACGCGACGGCTGCGGCCGCGGCGGCATCGGCGGCAGCGGCGGCCGGACCGGTGCGGCCACGGGCGCGACCGGCGCGACTGGCGTCGTCGCATCGGTCGTCGCGGAGGCGACGTCCGTCGACTCGACGGTCGCCGGCTCGGGCGTCGTCGGCTCCGGCTCAGGCGGCGCGGGCGGCAGATCCTTGAAGAGGAGCTTAGCGCGCTCCTCGAGCGAGAGCACCGGCTTCGCGTCTGGCACTGGAACCTCAAGCGCCAACGGCTCGAGATCGAGCAGGCCGCCGCGGGCGGCGACTTCCTCGGCCTCCTCGGCCGCCTTGGCCTCGGCCTCGGCGACTTCGGCTGCGGTGCGGCGACG
>JBBQJU010000095.1:0-9234 GCA_038326215.1 Gemmatimonadales bacterium
GTCGCCGCCGCGGTGGGAGCGTTCGGTGCCGCCCTCGGCACCATGGTGGCCAACCTCTCGTCGCACAAGCGCGGCTGGGACGATCGCTGGCGCGAGTTCTCCGACCACGCCGAGACGGGCCAGCGGGCCGTGCAGGAGCTGCTCCTGCTGGTGGACGAGGACCCCCGCGCCTTCGACCGGGTGATGGCAGGCTTCGCCATGCCGCGAGGCACCGACGACGAGAAGGCCGCCCGCCGCGCCGCCATCGACGACGCCACCCTCGAGGCGACGCAGGTGCCCTTCCGGGTGATGGAGACCGTCGTGGCGGTCATGCCGCTGATCAAGGCGATGGCCGAGCACGGCCAGCCGAGCAGCGTGTCCGATGCCGGCGTGGGGGCGCTCTGTGCCCGCGCGGCCGTGCGGGGAGCCTACCTCAACGTGCGGATCAACGCCGCCTCGCTGAGAGGGAACGCCGAGGCCGCGGAACTGGTCCGGAAGGGTGCGGCGCTGGCGCAACGCGCCCAGGAGCTGGAAGAGGAGACGCTGGCGTTCGTGCAGGCGAAGATGTAACCCCGCCCTCACGCTGGCGCGTGAGGGCGGGGAAAATCTGTGTTCTCGGCGATACCTTTCCCCCCATGCCATACCAACCCATTCGCGCCCCCCGCGGCCCCCACCGCACCGCCAAGGGCTGGATCCAGGAAGCCGCCAAACGGATGCTCATGAACAACCTCGACCCCGAGGTGGCCGAGCATCCCGAGACCCTGGTCGTCTATGGTGGCCGGGGCAAGGCCGCGCGCAACTGGGAGGCGTACCACGCCATCATCACGACGCTCGACCGGCTCGAGAACGACGAAACGCTGTTGATCCAGAGCGGCAAGCCGGTAGCCGTGCTCAAGACCCACGCACTGGCCCCGCGCGTCCTCCTCGCGAATTCCAACCTCGTGCCGAAGTGGGCGACGTGGGAGGAGTTTGACCGGCTCGACCAACTCGGCTTGATGATGTATGGCCAGATGACGGCCGGGTCGTGGATTTACATCGGCACGCAAGGCATCCTGCAGGGGACCTACGAGACCTTCGCGTCGGCTGGCGCCAAACACTTCGGCGGCTCGCTGGCTGGCACCATCACAGTGACTGCCGGCCTCGGCGGGATGGGCGGTGCCCAACCGCTCGCTGTGACGCTCGCCGGCGGCGTGGCGATCTGCGTCGAAATCGACGCCAGCCGCATCCAGCGCAGGCTGGAGACGAGATACCTCGACGTGACCGCGGCCTCGCTTGAGGAGGCGATCACGATGGCTCGCACCGCGAGCAGCGAACGGCGAGCGCTTTCCATCGGCCTCCTCGGCAATGCGGCCGAGGTGCTCCCGGAGATGGTGCGCATCGGCTTCACGCCCGAGTTGGTCACCGACCAGACCTCCGCCCACGATCCGATGTGGGGCTACTTGCCGCCCGCGCGCGCCGACGAGGATCTCGCCGAACTGCGCAGCGCCCAGCCAGCTGAGTACCTGATGAGGGCACGGGCCGCGATGGTAACGCACGTGCACGCGATCATCACGATGCAGGAACGCGGCGCGATCGCCTTCGACTACGGCAACAATCTCCGCGCCCAGGCCGAGCTCGGCGGACTCGCTGGCGCGACGACCGCGTATCCCGGCTTCGTCCCGGCCTTCATCCGTGATTCCTTCTGCGAGGGCCGCGGCCCCTTCCGATGGGTCGCGCTGTCGGGAGACCCGGCCGACATCGCCGCGACGGACAAGGCGTTGCTCGAGCTGTTCCCCGAGGACGAGCGCCTTCAGAAGTGGCTCGGTTGGGCCGGCGAGAAGATCGCCTTCCAAGGGTTGCCGGCTCGGATCTGCTGGCTCGGCTACCGCGAGCGCGACCAGGCAGGGCTCCTCTTCAACCAGATGGTGCGCGACGGCCGCGTGAGCGCCCCGATCGTGATCGGCCGTGATCACCTCGACGCCGGCTCGGTCGCCTCGCCCTACCGCGAGACCGAGGCGATGATGGATGGTTCCGACGCCGTGAGTGATTGGCCGTTACTCAACTTTGCCGCCGGCATCGCCAGCGGCGCTGGGTGGATGTCGTTCCACCACGGTGGCGGGGTCGGGATGGGCTATTCGCAGCACAGCGGACTGGTCGCGGTGGCTGATGGCAGTGACGAAGCCGAGCAGCGGCTCCGTCTTTGCCTCACCAACGACCCGGCGATGGGCGTGATCCGGCATGCCGATGCTGGGTACGACCTCGCCAAGGATGTGGCGCGTGCGCGGGGCGTCGACATGCCGTCGCTCGACCCGTGATCGACCGGGCGGGTAGATTCCCCCGATGACTGCCGACCATCTCTTCGTGGGGATCACGCAGCTCGTCTCGCCCGGTGGGCGTGGCGCCCTGCGCGGCGCCGCGATGAGCAACCTCGAGATCCACGCCGACGTGGCGATCGCGGTCACTGATGGCAACATCTCCTGGCTCGGCCCGGCGACCGCCTGGGACGATGCCACCGTACCCACCACCGACCTGGGCGGCCGCGCGGTGGTGCCGGCGCTGGTCGATGCGCACACGCATATCGTCTGGGCCGGTGATCGCCTCGCCGATTTCGAGGCACGTGCGGCGAAGGTCCCGTATGAGCAGATCCTCGCGGCCGGCGGTGGCATTCGCCACACGGTGCAGCGGACGGCCCAGGCGTCGGTCGCTCATCTGGAGGCGCTCGCGACGCCGCGTGCGGCAGCGCTCATTCGCGGTGGGGCCGGCACGATCGAAGTGAAGAGTGGCTATGGTTTCACGCTCGAGGCAGAGCTCACATCGCTCGAGGCGATTCGTCTCCTCCACGACCGCTGCCCGGCGCACATCGTCCCCACGCTGCTGATCCACATCCCACCGCGGGACGAGGCGGAGCGTCCAGGCTATCTCGACATGGTGACGCAGACGTTGATCCCCGAAGCGATCAAGCGTCGCCTCGCCCGGGCCGTCGACGTCTTCATCGAGCGCGAGGCGTTCACCCTCGACGACGCCCGGCGCATCTTCTCGTGCGCCCGCGAGCACGGGCTCGCGGTGAAGGCGCACGTCGACCAGTTCCACGCCATCGGTGGCGTTGAACTGGCGGTCGAGCATGGCGCCATTTCGGTCGACCACCTCGAGGCCTCGGGCAAGCCGCAGATCGTCGCGCTTGGCCTCGCACCGACAATCGGCGTGCTCCTCCCTGGCGTGACGCTCCACCTCGGCATTCCGGCCGCGCCCGGGCGCGCGCTGATTGATGCCGGGGCCGCCGTGGCGGTCGGCACCGACTGCAACCCGGGCTCGTCGCCGCTGTTCTCGCCGCAGCTGGCGATGGCGCTCGCGGTGCGGCTCAACGGCCTGACCCCGGCCGAGGCGTTGACCGCCGCGACGGCCAACGGAGCGGCGGCGCTGCAGCGTGAGGGCGTCGGTCGACTTCGCGTCGGGATGTGCGCCGACTTCCTCGTCGTCGGCTCGGCCGACTGGCGCGACCTTCCCTACACCCTCGGCGGTTCGCCCATCGAACGAATGATCCTCGGCGGCCGGGAGTTCCACTCGTGAGCACTGCCCCGCTCCTCGTTGGTCAGCCACTCCGCATCGCCGATGTCGTCGCGGTCGCGCGCGATGCGATGCCGGTGGCGCTCTGCGACGATGCCCGCGCCCGCATGGCGACCAGTCGCGCCTTCATCGAGCGAATTGTCGCCGAAGGGCGCGTGGTCTATGGGGTCACGACCGGCTTCGGCAAACTGGCCAACGTCCGCATCGCGCCGGAGGATGTGCAGCAGTTGCAGCGCAACCTGATCGTCTCCCACGCGATGGGCGTCGGGGAGCCGCTCTCCACGGAAGTCGTCCGCGCGATGTTGCTGCTCCGGGCCCAGTCGCTGGCCCAGGGGTTCAGCGGCATCCGGATCGAGGTCGTCGAGTTGTTGCTCGCCCTGCTCAATCGCGGCGTCCATCCGATGATTCCGTCGCAAGGCTCGGTTGGCGCCAGTGGTGATTTGGCACCGCTCGCCCACATGGCGCTCACGCTGATCGGCGAGGGTGAGGCGGAGTTCGAGGGCGTGCGCCGCCCCGCCGCCGAGGCACTCACGGCGGCCGGGCTCACGCCCGTGACGCTGCAGGCCAAGGAAGGGCTCGCCCTGATCAACGGCACCCAGGCGATGACGGCGATCGGCGCGTTGACGGTGCACGATGGTCAACAACTGGCGACGGCATGCGACATTGCCGCGGCAATGTCCCTCGAGGCGCTGAAGGGATCGCGTGCCCCATTCGATCTGCGCGTCACTGCCGTGCGGCCGCATCCCGGCGCCGCCGAGGCGGCGGGGAACGTGCTGGCGATCTCGGCCAACTCCCCGGTGCACGCGGCCCACGCCGATTGCGACCGGATCCAGGACGCCTACTCGCTGCGCTGCATTCCCCAGGTGCATGGTGCCTCCCGTGACGGCCTCCGACACGCCGCCGAGGTGGTCACCCGAGAGGTCAACGCTGTCACCGACAATCCGCTGGTCTTCGCCGACGATGATCTGGTGATTTCGGCAGGCAACTTTCACGGGCAGCCGGTCGCGCTGGTGATGGACTACGCCAAGATCGCCATCGCCGAGTTGGCGAACATCGCCGAGCGTCGGGTGGAGCACATGCTCGACCCGGCCGTGAGCGGGTTGCCGGCATTTCTCGCCCGTCAGGGCGGACTGCACTCGGGACTGATGATCTCGCAGTACACAGCGGCCTCGCTCGTGAGCGAAAACAAGGTGCTGGCGCACCCCGCCTCGGTCGACTCCATCCCGACCTCGGCCAATCAGGAAGACCACGTCTCGATGGGCACCACGGCGGCACGGCAGTGCGCCATGATTCTCGAGAATGCGCGATGGGTCATCGCGGTCGAATTGCTGAACGCCACCCAGGCGCTGGATTTCCACGCACCGCTACTCCCCGGCCCGGGGGTCGGCGCCGCCGTGCGGCTGATCCGCTCCGTGGTGCCGCCGCTTGATGCGGACCGCATCATGACGGGCGACCTCGCCGCCGTGCGGACGCTGATCACCAGCGGACGACTGCGGGCAGCGGTGGAACGGGCGGTTGGGGAACTGCAGTGAACGGCATGCACACCGTCTTCCGCATCATTGCCGTCTCCTTGCTGCTCGTCGCCTGTAACAAGCGCTCCGGCGGCCCGTCCGCCGAGCCCGTGATCACGCGGCTCGGCGACACCACATTCGTGACCACCAGAGAGCCCGGGCTCGATGGTGAAGTGACCCTCACCGAGCGGTGGGCACTGGCGCCGGACACAACGCGCACCGGCCGGATTGTGGCCGCCACCCTCGGTGCCGACGGCGCCGTCTGGTATGCCACGTCGGGCGGCTCCGACCAGGCGGTCCTCTACCGTGACGGCAAGGAGAACGACCATCGCGCCATCGCCCAGCAGGGCAGCGGCGTCGCTGCGTTCAGTGCACCCCTGCTGGTGGCGGCACTTGCCGACGGCGGGGTGGTTGCCGTCGAACCATCCACCGGGCGCGGCATGCGGTATGACTCGCTGGGCGCGGTGGCGGACACCCTCGCGATGCCGTGGCTGGTCGGAACACGCCGCATCACCGCGGACCGGAGCGGCGGCTGGTTTGCGGAAATGACGGCGCCTGCGCGCTGGCTGCATCACGACCGTGGCGGACAACTCACCGACACAGTGCGTGCTGTCGAGGGCTGGACCGGAACCATCGCCATCGGCCGCGACGGGTCGCTGCTTCGCGCCAACGTCGGCACCCGGCAGGTCGAACGGCGCGCGAGTGATGGACCGACGCTGACCGCACGGTGGGTCGATGGCGTGCTCGTCGCACCAATCGCCGTGGCCCATGACGCTATCGGCTTCACCTGGGTCGGCGATGCCACGACCTGGCGTGCCTTCGATCGTGACGCGCAGCTTCGCTTCACGATCGCGCTCCCCGTCAGCGAACGACTCCTCGATCGTAACGGCGAGTATCTCCTGCTGCAGCAGATGACGGGCGGGCTGCGAGTCGTCGAGGCGCGTAGCCCACCGCCCTGAGCGGCCGCTGACCGTCCTCTGACGCGACCGTCTCCGCGCCGGCACGTCTGGCCCCGATATTTCGCGCCATGATCCTCGCATGGAGCGCCCGATGCGACCACCCTGGTTCCTGATCGCCCTGCTCGCCATCGTCGGCCCGATCCACCCCACGCAGCCGACCGCACCGCCCGCGCCGGAGCTGCGATTGCTCTTCGTCGGGAACTCACTCACCTACGTCCACAACGTCCCCGACCTGGTGCGGCGGCTTGCGAAGGCAGCTGGGCAGCCGGCACCGCGGGTCGAGATGCGCGCGTCGCCCAACTACGGGCTTGAGGATCACTGGAACGAAGGATGGGTGGCGAAGGCACTGCAGCAGCGGCATTACGACGTGCTGGTCATGCAACAGGGGCCGTCAACGCTCGCCGCCAGCGGCATCGACCTCCAGCGGTGGAGCGCCCTCCTGGCGGCTGAGGCGGTGAAATACGGTACCCGGCCCGGACTCTACGGCGTGTGGGCGCCGGCTACTGGCGGCATGGGGGCGTCGATCGCCAACTACAAGACGGCGGCCGACGCCTCCGGCATGGCGTTCTATCCCGCTGCCGCCGCGTGGCAGGCGGCGTTGGCGGCAAGGCCGCTGCTCCCTCTCTACGGGCCCGACGGATTCCACGCGTCCGAACACGGCGCATTGCTCGCCGCGATGGTCATCACCGGTGTGATCTACGACGTTGATCCCAGGGTCATGCCGAATCTGTTCAAGGGAACGATCACCGACGACGAGATGGGGGTGATGCGGGAGGCAGCACATCAGGCCATCGCGGAGGGGCGACCATAGCACGACCATCGATCAGCCCTCATCGTTTCCCGCGCTAGCGGTATTCCGGATAGTGCGCCTCTTCGCAGTTCGGGCAGAGCCCATGCGAGATGGCCGTGCCCGACTTCTGCGCGGCATAGTACTCCAGCGGCTGCCAGGCCTGGGAGTGGTCGCGCACCGACTTGCAGTGCATGCAGACTGCGACGAAGCTGCCCAGCGCGGTCGTGAGTGACGCGCCGATCGCACGGGCCTCCGCTATCTCCCGCTCGTTGGCGATCCGGAAGAAGGCGGCGAGCATGCCGAATCCGATCATCAACTGCGCTGTCCAGCCCACCAGCGTCACCACCGAGAAGAGCACATCGGCGTCATCGAGGCGGGGAGAGATCCCGGCAGCAATGCCATGGATCGCGATCGCGACCGCTGTGATCGTGCGCTCCTGAATCGGCAACCGCGCGGATTTCGCGACCTGCCAGGCCGCCGCGAGGACGATGACGGTCATGGCCACCAGGCTCTGGGGCACCCGCGGGAGCAGTCCGAGCCGCGTGGTGATCACGATGAGCGTGGGCACCGCCAGCGCCGCCAGCGGCACGGCCCACCATGTGGCTCGGCGACCACGCAACTCCAAAGCCCCGGCGAGCAATGACCCGGCGAAGGCGATCCGCAGAAGGGCGGCGAGGAAGACCGCGCCATCGGTCGGCGCGGACGCTGGCAGGAAGAGGTGCCACGACAGTCTGGTGAGCAGGAAGCCCCACGCAATCAGCCACCAAAGGAGAAAGCGCTCCCGCCGGAGCCACGCCAGGTAGCTCAGGGTGATGGAACAGACCAACGCCATCATCAGGGGAACGCCCGAGCTGAGCACTGAGCTACGCATGCCGAGAATGGTAGAGGGGTGGCTGGGGGTTGTCACCCCGTCTTGGGCTGGACGGCCGAACCGATCAGGATCCGCCGCGCATCCCGCAGTGCCTCCTTGGTCCCCACGAGGACGAGGGTATCACCGGGCTCGAGTCGCTCGATCTTGCTCGGTGCGGGGATCCCCACGCCGCCGCGACTGATCGCGAGCACCGTCGCCCCGGTCCGCCCACGGAGTCCGACGTCGGCCAGTGTCTTGCCGGCCGCGGCGTAGTGCGCCTCCATGCGGAACGGCGTTGGCGCCCCGATCCCGGGGAGCATGTGCGTCGCCGTCGTCAGGCGGTCGACGGCGCCGGGATCCACCGGATACAGCCCCGTCAAGCCGGTGGTGGGCATCTCCATCGTCATCTGCTCTGGCGGTAGCGAGGAGCGGAGCGCCGAGATCAGGACCTCGGCGCCGGCGGCGACGTGCCCTTGCAGGTTCGTGGCACTCCGCCACGCGCCGACCCCCATCAGGAGCAGAATCACCGCAAAGACCAACACGCCGCGAAACGACGAGACGAACGGCTGGGTCGCCAGCAGAACAGGCAGCCCGAGGAGGAAGACGATGGTGATCTCGAGGCTCGCGACCATGGACCGACGCGGAGCGGCGGCCCGATCGAGCCCGGTCGTCCGCGGCAACGCGAGGTTGGCGAGTACCTGCGCGAGCCCGCGCGCCATCCGGAAGATGCCGAGCAGGAATGGCGCGCAGCACACCGTGGCGGTCAGGTACAGTCCCAGGCGCGCCAGCGACGCGGAGAGGCCGAGCCGGGCGATGAACTCCTCTTCCAGTCGCACCCCGAAGATCGCCATCCCAATGACCACGGCGATCACGCACGCGGTGTCCACCAGCAGCCAGCGGATCATTCCCTTCACCCGATCGCCCGCAGTGCGGCGCGCCGGCGCACGGCGCATTTCGTCCACCCAGGTGGCATACAGCGCGGCGTAGGTCTGCAGCGCCCTCGGCAGCTTCCGGTCAACGTAGCGCGCAGCGGCCGGTGCATGGCGCACCATGAAGGGTGTGAGCAAGGTGGTGATCGCGGAGACGGCCACCGCGACGGGGTAGAGGAAGTCGCCCACCGCGCCGGTCGCGAGACCGAGCGAGGCAATGATGAAGGAGAACTCGCCGATCTGCGCCATGCTCATCCCGGCCTGAATCGCGCCTTGCGTCCCCTGCCCCGCGAGGAAGGCGCCGAGGGAGACCGAGAGGAGCTTGCCAAGGACGACGACCAGCACCAGCATGAGGATCGCCACGCGATACTCGAGTAGCACGGACGGCTGGATCAGCATCCCGACCGAGACGAAGAAGACGGCGGCAAAGACATCGCGCACCGGGCGCACCAACTCCATCACCGCATGCCCCTTTCCCGACTCGCTGATCAGTGAGCCGGCGATGAACGCCCCGAGCGCCACGGAGTAGCCGAGGGACTGCGCCAACAGGGCGAAGGCGAAACAGATACCGAGGGAGGCGACCAATGTGGTTTCCGGTCGGTTGAGTCGCACGATGAAACGCATCAGACGCGGCACCACGAGCAGCCCGCCCACCACCCACACCATCAGCAGC
>JBBQJU010000096.1:0-9224 GCA_038326215.1 Gemmatimonadales bacterium
ATCACGCACCAGGACAGGACGGTGATGAACGGCATGCGCTTGGAACGACGCCGGGTGATGCGAATCATGATGGCTCCAAGGGGTGGTCGATCACTGGAGACGCGGTCAATCGCATCATGTTAACCGTCCGACGCGCTGAGCACGGCAGACGACGCGAACAAGGGGCCTCACCGGAGACCCCTCGCCCACGATACGTCGTACTGCGCCGACGCGCGCGCCTACTTGATGCGTGTCGCGGTGAACGGCACGACCCACTGCCACCGTGACAACTCGGTGTTCGGCCTGGTACAACTGGGCGTCACGACCCGAAAGGTGTAGGTGATGGTGCCGGTGGCCGTGTTGCCCAGCATCGTCATGTCCACCGCCTGGACAAAGGTGGCGGTTTCGAACTCACCGATGCAGGCGTAGATCGTCGAACCGCGCAGGCCGCCGGTCGCGGTGATGCGGCCGTCGTCCGGTGGCGTCCCGGTGAGCGCCCATTTCGGCAGGAACTCGGGGGTGTCGATCGCCGTGCGATTGACATCCAACGCGAGGGCCAACGGCGCTGGGTACGGATCCTTACCACGGTTCGAGCCCGGCAGGGAATCGGAGAGGTAGATACCCACCGGCTGGGTATCGAAATCGTTGTTGAAGTCGGCGGCCGTCTTGACCACCCACAGCGTCTGGTTGGACCGGCCCCAGAACGCGCGGACTGCATCGTACTTCCGGCGCAGCACGGCCGCGACGCTCTGCCCGGTGTCGGAGGCGGGCGGCGGATTGACGGTGGCGCCCGCGCTGGTATTCACTTTCCAGACGCTGTACGGACCGGATGCCAGGGCGATGCTCGCCGCCGTCGAGTCCTTGCCGACCAGCCGATTGGTGGCGTCATACAGCTTCACCAGGACCTTGAAATTCCCGCCTCGGGTAAAGGTGTGGGAGGCCGCTGCCGATGTCGTGTTCACGACGGCGGCCCCATCCCCGAAATCCCAGGTGAATTTCGTGATGATTGGTGCCAGCGGTCCGGAGCTGACCGTGAAGTTGATCGTCGAATCGGGTTTCGCCGTTGGCGCCATTGGTGCGATCGCGACCGTGCCGTAGGTGACATTCAACCAACGGAAGTTGGTCCACGAGTCCGCGGTGCTCCCAATGGTGATTTCGCTGTGTTGAATCACACCAAGCTTGGTCTGCGCTGCGTACAGAGTGACACTCGTACCATGTGATGCGGGGAGGCCCGCGTGCAGGACCCCACTTGGCTCAAGAATCCGCGTGTTGATATAGTCAATACCATTCCGTCGCTCGACGACCGGGCAGCGCTGGTTCGGGCAGGTGGTTCGCACCGTCAAATCTCTGTCTGATAGGTACAGCGTCTTCGTCGTGTCGAGCTGGAGCCATGTGTCGGTCATCCGGTCGAACCATTCCGGGATCACGGGAGCGAAGAGTGCGTTCCCGATCGTGGAATCGGCGACCTGGCCCCACATCGCATCGATATTGGAGGCGTTGATCATCGCCGACGCACCGATCGTCTGCACAATGGTCACGAGATTCGTGGTGGCGCCCGCGCGTGCAGAAAAGGGAAACGGAGTAAATCCATTTCCCGAGAAGGTCATGGTACGGGTTGTCCCCGGTGCGTTCGGGTCAGCGAACGAGACGACGCCGTTGTTTGAGGCAAAGGCGACGACCGCGTGGCCGAAATTCGTCCCTCGGATCGCCAAGTACTGTGGCATCCCCGTCACGCGCATCGCCATCACCAGCGTTTGATAGTGCAGTCGTGCCGCCGGGATGGCGGTCACGAAGGGGATGGCATCCAGGACGCGGTACCACTGACCTGCGCTATTCCAGTCTGCGCCCGCTTGGGCCACGGTCGCGAAGCGCAGGCCGACGGTGTTGGCGTATTCCTCCCTCCCCAACGGATTGAAGCGCTTGAAGAGTGTCCCCAGATCGCGGTGCGCATAGAAGTAGTACATCGCCGTGATCGACATTCCTGCGCAGATCCCGCCGTACTCCGGCAACGTGCCGTGATTGGTGAATTCCCAGTCGTCCACGCCGGGGAGGAATCCGGTTGAGGTGGGCGCGTTGAGCGTCGCGGCGGGCACGCTCGCGACAATGATCTGCGCGGGGGAGAATGACCCGACCAACTGTGCCCCGTTCGACGTGGGGCGGGGTGCGCCGCCTGGCACGGCGGGTCGACGCATCAACCGATCCGCGGTGAAGTGCCGCGCGAAGACCGTCAACGTCGTGGCGGTGCGCGCCGCGACCGGCAGCACTTCGTAGACATTCGTCAGTGGGTCATAGTAGAAGGCGGCCAGCGCCGTGTCTGCCGACTGCACACTGACGGGGATCGTGAGCACCATCGGCAGCGCCGCCATCGCGAACGACGTCGTGATCACGATCCGCGGTCCAACTTGCGTATAGCCCGCGGGGAGCGTCGTGACTGGCGAATTCTTCGAGCCAATCGTGATCTGCCCGCCGGCACCGAGTGCGGTGTCGGGGATCGTGAGCGTGAGGCCGTTGAGGGGACTGCCCGGCGTCGTCACGCGCAAGACGCCCCCGCTTCGGGGTACCGTCGCGTTCGTGATCAGGGTGGTGGCGGGGGCCGTCGCGAGCGACCGGAGCGTGATCCGCGCCGCGCCGCTGGCCGAGACGGCCAGGACGTTCGGCCCTTCGGCTGCGCCCAGCGTCCAGGTCCCGGGCGACGCCGTACCCGCCGGGCCGGTGGTGACTTGGGCGGCTGCCACGCGGCCGCCGCCTGAATCCACGGAGAACGTCACCACGACGCCGCCGACGGGCGCCCCCCCAGCGTCGGTCGCGAGCACCACCGGATTCGTCGGCAGTGCGGTGCCGGGGGCAGCTTCCTGCCCGTCGCCGGCGCGGATGCTGAGCGTGACCGCCGTGCCCGGGGGCGGCGGGGGGGGCGAGGTGGCATCACCGGCCCCGCCGCACGCGATCAAGGTCGTGACTGAGGCCAAGGCCAATACCTGGCGTATCGTACGCATGATCGGCTGCTCCGAAAGGGTGGGGCGTGTGGGGTTCTCTCCCCTGCATGCGCCATCGGGGGCCAAAGTGGCTCATGCGGTCCACCGCGCGGTCGGCCGGCGAAGGGGAGCACGCCAACGGGCCCGGGCAGGGACGTGGCTACCTATCCCGCCCCTCGGGCCGTAGGATTCCTCGCTGCAGTACGCTCCCCCACATGGAATCCGGCTGACATGCCCCTCCTGAGTACCTCCGAGTTAACCAAGCGGTACCCGAATGGGGTGACCGCGCTCGACAGCCTCACGCTCGACCTCGAACCCGGCGTCATCGGGCTGGTTGGGGCGAACGGCGCCGGGAAGAGCACCTTCCTCAAGATCATGCTCGGCCTGCTCCCGCCCACGAGCGGATCGCTCACCGTGCTGGGCATTGACGCCACTACTCACGGCACCGAACTGCGCCAGTACCTCGGCTACATCCCCGAGTTCGACTGCCTGCCGGCCGACCGCACGGCGACCGACCTGGTGACGCATCTCGCCCGCGTCTCCGGCTTGCCGGCGACGGCCGCTCGCGAGCGAGCCGCCGAGATGCTGCGCCATGTGGGACTCTATGACGAGCGGTATCGACCGATTGGTGGTTACTCCACCGGGATGAAGCAGCGGGTCAAACTGGCCCAGGCGCTGGTGCACGACCCGAAGCTCCTGCTGCTCGACGAGCCCACCAACGGCCTCGATCCGGCCGGCCGGACCGACATGCTCGACTTGATCAAGCGCACCGGCCGTGAGTTCGGCATCAGCGTGATCGTCGCGACCCACCTCCTCGGCGAAGTGGAGGAGGTCTGCGACTTTCTCGTGGCGATCGATGGTGGGCGTCTGCTGCGCGCCGCACCGCTGCGGGAGTTCGTGCAGGAGACCGAACTGCTGGTGGTCGAGATTCTCGGTGATGCCGATGCCTTTCTGACCGCACTGCTCGCACGTGGACTCACCGCGCGGATGGCCCCGGGTGGGGCGATCGCCATCGAGACGGGGCAGGAGGCGCCATTCGACATCGTGCGTGACCTGGCCGCGGAGATGGGGGCGGGCATCATGCGGATGGCACGCCGTCGGGACCGACTCGAAGATCTCTTCCATGTGGACGCTGCGGTGATCGCGGGAGGGATGCATGGCTGAGCCCGTGACGCCGCGCACCGGCGTGATCTACGATATCGGCTATCAGCACTACGACGGCCCGCGCCTCGGTCGTGCCGGCGCCGTACGGGCGCTCTATGTCGAGGGGGTCCGGTCGATCTTCGGCATCGGTCGGGGCGGTAAAGCCAAGATTCCGCCGGTGGCGCTGGTCGCGATGATGGTCATTCCGGCGCTGGTCCAGAGTGCCGTCGCTGGCCTCGCGGGGAACATGATCCAGCTCTTTTCCCACGCCACGTACTTCCGCACAACGGTCTGGCTCTTCGGGCTGTTCTGTGCCTTCCAGACGCCTGAGTTGATCACCAGCGACACCCAGAGCCGGGTGCTGGCACTCTACTTCTCCCGCGCGGTCCGGCGGTCGGACTACGTGTTGGCGCGCGTGGCGGCCCTCGCCACCTCGCTCTTCGTCGTGGCCCTGCTCCCGCACATGGTGCTGCTGGCGGGCACGTGGATGTCGGCGGTGGAGGTCGTTCCGGCGATCCAGACCTCCCTCCCGACCATCCCGCGGATCCTCGGCGGCGCGCTCGCGATCGCGATTCTTCTCTCGACCGTCTCGATCACCATCTCGGCGGTGATCAAGCGGCGGCCCTTCGCCACCGCGGCGATTCTCGCCTTCTTCCTGCTCGCCAGCGCCTTTGTCACGCCGCTCATCCTGCAGCGTCCGGACAAGATGCGCTATCTGGCGCTCTCGTCGCCGATGATCGTCGGTGACGGCGTGACGACGTGGATCTTCGACACCACGTCGGTCAAGCAGAAGGCGGATTCGATCGCCGCCCTCGACGCCGCCGATGCGCTCGCCCGGCCGCCGAAGAATGCCGTCGACAGTGCGCAGCAACTGCGCCGCCGCTTCCGCCGCCGCAACCGCACCGTGCTGCAGGCCGCCAATCTCCCCGGGCTGGCCTACCTCGGCACCATGGCCGGCTTCATCGTGATTGCCGGCGTCGTCCTCACGCTCCGCTACCGGAGCGTCGAGACATGAGTGTCGAACTCGCGCATGTCTCGAAGTGGTATGGCAACATCGTCGCCGTGAACGATGTCTCGTTCACGCTGACGCCGGGCGTGACCGGGCTCCTCGGCCCCAACGGCGCCGGCAAGTCGACCATCCTCCACATGCTGGTCGGCTTGTTGCAACCCTCGAGCGGTACCGTCACCATGCACGGCGTATCGACGTGGCAGCATCCGGAGATCTACCGCACGCTGGGCTTCGTCCCGGAGAGCGAGTCGGTGTACGCCTTTCTCACGGGCGTCGAGCTCGTCCGACTCAACGCCCGACTGCAGCAGCTGCCCGATGTCGAGGCCGCCGTCAAGCGCGCTATCGATCTGGTGGAAATGACCGCGGCGCAGGACCGTCCGGTGGCGACGTATTCCAAGGGGATGCGGCAGCGGATCAAGATTGCCGCGATGCTCGTGCACTCCCCGACCGTCCTGCTGCTCGATGAACCATTCAATGGAATGGATCCGAAGCAGCGGCTGCAGATGATGGCGGTGCTGCGGCGCCTGGCCGATGCGGGAAGCACGGTACTGGTGTCGTCGCACATCCTCGAAGAGGTCGATCGGCTCGCCGATACCGTGCTGGTGATCATCGGCGGACGGCTCGCGGCGTCGGGCACCAGCCGGATGATCCGGCAACTGATGACCGACCGGCCGCACACCTTTACGGTGCGAACCAGCGACGACCGCTTGATCGCCTCGCGCCTTGTCCAGCAGGCGACCACCGCGAGTGTCGAGGTGACCAGCGCCGGCCTCAGCATCCGCACCTCCGACCTCGGCACCTTCACGCGCCTCCTGCCATCGCTGGCCCGCGAGGCGAGTGTCTCGATCCTAGAGGTGCAGCCGGCCGATGAGTCGCTCGAGAGCGTCTTCTCCTACCTGGTCCAGGGGTAACCGATGCTCTTCAACCCTGTCCTCGCCGGGCTGACACTTCGTCAGGCACTGGCCAAGCGGCGCTGGATGATCGTCCTGCTGCTGGCCGCCGTGCCAGTGGTGATGGCTACGTTGATTCACCTCTACAACACCGCAGACGACGAGCCGCTGCAGATCGTGGCGATCCCGATCATGACGCTCATCTATACGGTCATCGTGCCGGTGATTGCGCTCGTGCTGGCCTCATCCTCCTTCGGGACGGAGATCGAGGATGGCACGGTGATCTACCTGCTCGCCAAGCCGATCTCGCGCACGGAGATTGTCGTGACGAAGCTGGTGGTGACTGCCATCATCTGCATCGTCCTCGGTGCGCTCTCGATGCTCTGTGCGGGGATGAGTCTCGTCCGTGGCCTCGATCCGACCCGACTCGTCCTTGGCCTCACGGCCGGAGCCGCGCTCGGCGCCTTCCTCTACACCGTGCTCTTCCTCGCCCTCGGATTGGTCACCAAGCGCGGGATGCTCGTCGGGCTTACCTACCTGATTGTCTGGGAAGGGGCCCTGGGGTCGATCTTCCAGGGGACGCGCGTGCTGAGCGTGCGGCAGTACATGCTCGCGGTGGCCGACGCGATCACGACGGTGGCACCGGAAATCTTCGTCGCACAGCTGCCGGCGAGGACGGCCTACATCATGAGTGCGGTCGTGGCCGTGGCGGTGATCACCCTCTGCATCACCAAGCTGCGGAAGTTCGAGGTCGGGCAAACGGGGTAATGCGCATCGCGGGGTGATCGGGGGCTCCTCTCCTCGATCACCCCGCGGCTGGCGCGTTCACACCCTCCGCATCCCTCAGCGGAAGCCGACAGCGGTCGGATTGATTTCACATCCGCCACCGGAAGCGGGAGAAACGGCGTTGGCGGCGCTCCAGAAGAAGGTGGTCGATCCCGGGACGTTCAAGGCGCTGGTCAGCGTGACCACCTGACTCGGCGAATATCCGCGGGCGGTCACGGCCGCCACATTGGTGGAGAAGAAGACCCAGACCAGGTCCTGACTCGGGGCGCCATCCGTGCCCGTCGCCGGAATGACCACACCGGCCGGGTCGCGGAAGGCGATCGCTTCGTTGCCCACACGATAGAAATCCTGCACGTAGGTCGTCCCCGCGATGCAGGTTCCTTGCGTGGTCGCCGGGGCAAAGTCGATCAGATCGGAAAGGCGCAACGCAACGCACGGGTACACACCCGGAGCGAGGCCCTCCACACGCGCGATCTCGGGGTTGACCACGAGGTCGTTGACTCTCGGGCTGGTGCCGGAGAATACGGTCGTGTACGGCGCGGAACAATCGACATTGGCGGAGAGACGCATTTCATAGAGCTTGACGCGAAACAGCGAGCCATCGACAGCGCGGAAGGAGGAACCGGTGGCGACAGCGGAGCTCGAACCCTTGAGCACGAACGCGCCACCGTCCGAACCGGTGGAGCCACTACTACAACTGGCCAGGACGGCGGCGAACACGAGGGTGGGCAGGGCGAGGCGCATGGGAGGAGCTCCTGAAAGAGGAATGGTAAAGAAGCTACTCCGCAGTATCGGCCCCCGCCACCAGCGCCCCGAGGTACCCCCCCATTCGTCTCGACATGAACCCTCACAATGGCAACGCCGGTACCGGACCGAAGTCCGATACCGGCGTTGCTGTCCCCGCGAACTACTGCGAACTACCGCGGAATGACCGGCAGCACCACGTGGCTCGGATGCGCCGCGTCGTGGATCAGCCGTTGGTGCGCCGAGACGTAGGTCGAGTCCCGCTCGTTGTTGCCACCGGTGTTCAGGTTCCGGTTGTACTTCGGGAAGAGCGCCGAGGTGATGCTGACCCGGAGCCGATGGCCGGGGGCAAACACCTTCGAGGTGAACCAGAGATCGATGTCGTACTTTTCGATCTGCCCCTTCACCAGCGGAATCTCCTTCTCCATCCCCTTCCGGAAGCGGGCCCGGACGAAGCCGTCCTGGACCCGCTCGGCGTGGCCGTCGGGGAAGACATCGAGCAGCATGACACCGAAGTCGGTGTCACGCGCATCGCTCGACGCCCAGATCGTTGCCGTCATCTCGCCGGTCACTTCCAGCGGCTTGGTGAGCGGCTTCGAGGTGAAGACGAGGGCGTCGCGCCGGGTGGCGTTCAACGCGGTGTAGTCCTCGTTGAGTGACTCCTCCAGCTCGCGTGAGTCGATCAGGTAGGGCGTCGGATCGCCGGGGTTGTAGGTGAAGGTGTCGGACACCGCACCGCGCGGCGGCATCGAGTCGAGCACGCCGTTGCCGCCGCTCGTCTGCGCATTGCCACCCGACGAGAGGTACCACTTCATCGCCCGGGCACGCGCCAGTGGCCATTCCTGCTCCTGGCGCCAGGTGTTGTCGCCCTGCACGAAGATGTCCACCGGCGGCAGCTTGTCGACGCCGTTATCACGACCCAGGAGGTAGTGGTCGAACCAGCGCAGCTGCAGGTCGCGGTACTCGTAGCGTGCCTGCGGCCCGAAGTCGCCCGCAACGTATTCCACGCCCTTGTGCGAGTGCACACCCATCACCAGGTGCCACGACGGGTGATTCTTCACCTTGAGGAGAGCATTGGTGTAGTCGAGCGGGCCGCGCGAGTCGTCGTGCCACCCGGCCAGCGACATCGCCGGCACCTTCACCTTGTCGATGAACGTGGTGACCGCGCGCGACCGCCAATAGGCATCGAGCGTCGGGTGTGCAATCCAGCGATCCCAGATGGCATTCGGGGCGCACCCCAGGCGTTCGGGCAGCGCCGAGAGCGGGAGGTGGGTGATCGCCTCGCCGATCTCGAGGTCGGCACCGCCGGTGGCCATGTTCCGCCCGCGCATCATGCAGGCCCAGCTGATATTGATCGGGCCGAACGCCATGGCGGCGTACGGCACGATGCGCCATGGGTCGGAGGTTGCTGCCGACGGCGCGATCGCCGCCAGGCTCGGCGGTGCGCCGACCGCCGCGAACCAGGCGAGCCGCCCTTCGTCCGAGTGGCCGATCAGCCCGACCTTGCCGTTCGCACCCGGGAGGCGGGCGGCCCACTCGACCGCATCGTAGCCGTCCTGAATGTCCATGCTGTAGTCACCGAACTTCTCGATGTCCCCGCTCCCCTTGCCGCGCTCACGCACCAACTGGCCCACGAAGATGTAGCCCCGCGCGGCCCACCAGCGACCCGGGCCAGCGTTGGAGGCCCGATACGGCGAGCGT
>JBBQJU010000097.1:0-9220 GCA_038326215.1 Gemmatimonadales bacterium
GACCCTCGGCCAGGGCCGCCGCCATCGCCGCCCGCTCCCGCTCCCGGAAGCCGGCCTCCCCGTCCTCGGCCCAGATCGCCGAGATCGAGCGCCCGGCTGCGGCCACGATCGCCTCGTCGAGGTCACACCAGCGTGCACCGAGTTCGACCGCGACCAGCGGGCCGACAGTGCTCTTCCCCGCCCCGGGGAGGCCGACCAGGACCAGCGACCGCGTCGTGCTCAGCGTTCTTCCTCGGGCGCGGGTGCATCGCGCAGCGCGGCCCAGCGAGCGCCCGCCGAAGCGAGGTAGCTCGCATGATTGCGCTGCATCTCCGCGAGCGAATCGCCGCCGAATTTCTCGACCATCGCATCGGCGAGCACCAGCGCCACCAACGCCTCGGCGATCACGCCCATCGCGGGCACTGCCGTCACGTCAGAGCGCTCGCTCACGGCATTCGCCTCACTCCCAGTCGCGAGGTTCACGGTCTTGAGCGGCGACATCAACGTGGAGATCGGCTTCATCGCGACCCGCACCACCAGCGGCTCACCGGTCGTCATCCCGCCCTCGAGCCCTCCGGCGTTGTTGCCGACGCGGCGGAAGCCGGCGCGGGGATCTAACCCGGGGGGAGAGGGCGCAGCATGCGGCGCCCCTACGTCGTTCCCGGACGCGATGATCGGGTCGTGCACCTCCGACCCCGGACGCCGCGCCGCTTCGAAGCCCATCCCGATCTCGACGCCCTTCACCGCGGGGATCGACATCAGGATGCCGGCGAGGCGGCCATCGAGCTTGCGATCCCAGCTGACATGCGAGCCGAGCCCGACGGGGAGTCCCTGCGCTACGACTTCGATCTCGCCGCCGAGGGTGTCGCCGTCCTGCTTCGCCTGATCGATCCGCGATATCATCGCCGCACCGGCAACCGGGTCGAGCGTGCGCACCGGCGACGCATCGGAGGCGTCATTGAGGGGCGTCGGCAGCACGGCTGGTACCGTGGCGCGGATGCCGCCGAGCGATACGAGGTGTGATCCGATGTCGATGCCGAAGTGGGCCAGCAGCTGCCGCGCGACGGCGCCGGCCGCGACGCGCGCGGCGGTCTCGCGCGCCGAGGCGCGCTCGAGGATGTCGCGCGCATCGACACGGTCGTACTTGAGGACACCGACGAGATCGGCGTGTCCTGGGCGCGGCCGCGTGACGCGACGACGTCGCAGCTCCCCCGCCGTCCCCTCGGCCGACATCACCTCTTCCCAGTTGGCCCAGTCGCGGTTGTGGATCAACATCGCGATCGGCGAGCCGATGGTTTCGCCGGCGCGGACGCCAGCGATCCACTCGATCCGGTCCTGCTCGATCTTCATCCGGGCGCCGCGGCCGTGGCCCTGCATGCGGCGGCCGAGGTCGTGGTCAACGGCATCAGCGGTGATCGGCAATCCGGCAGGGACGCCCTCGACGAGGGCGAGCAGGGCCTTGCCGTGGGATTCTCCGGCGGTACGAAAGGTCAGTGGCATAGTGGACGGAAGCTAACACCCGAGGGTGGTGGCGACGCGAGGGGGTGCAACGACAAGGCGCCCGGCCGGAGCCGGGCGCCTTGGCCTCGTGAGCCGCATCGGCTCAGGGGCGGATATTCTGCCCGTCGTCGACGATCCGCGGCATGACCAGGATGATCAGGTCCTTGCGGTTCTCGCGGTTCTCCGTGAAGGAGAAGAGGTTGCCGATGAACGGCAGCCCCGAGAGGAGCGGAATGCCGTTCCGGTTGCGCGTGACCGTGGTGATGGTCAGGCCGCCAAGCATCGCGGTCTCGCCATCGTTCACCAGCGTGCGGGTCTCGGCATACTGCTTCGGAATGGTGAAGCCGAGGTCCGCGGCAGCCAGCGGCTGGATCGACGACCGCTCCGCTTTGATCTCCATCGAGATCTGCCGGTTCGCCGTCACATGGGGACGGACGATCAGCTTGATACCGGTCTCTTTGAAGGTCACGTTGGCGCGCGGCGCTTGGTTGACCTGACCGAACGAGGAGGCGTCGATGACGCGGACCGGCGTCTCTTCACCGGACCAGATCGTCGCTTCGTTGTTGTCGAGCGTGTGGACCAACGGCGAGGCCTCGACATCCGTCAGTTCAACCCGCTCGAGGGCGGAGAGGAACGACGTCACCGAGAAGCCGCCGATGGCGGTCGAGAAGACCAGATCGAGTGCGGAGCCCGAGATGAGTGCGTCGGCGTTGGAAATCGCGGAGACCGCGCTGCCGCCGAGGTTCACGACGTTCACATTCGGGTTGTATGGCTGCCCGGTGAGCGGGTCAGGGCGCGACACCAGCTTGTTGAAGAACTGGTCGGCGGTGCCGATGTCGTACTTCAAGCCGAGCTGCTGCAGGTCGGTGCGATCGACGTAGATCAGCTTTGCCTGGATCGCCACCAGTGGCGTCCGGATATCCAGCTGATCGATGAACTCGAGGATCCCCGGCATCCGGGTGCGCGTATCGGTGATGATCAGCGAGTTGCTGGCCGAGTCGGCGACGACCGAGCCGCGATCCTTCAGCATCATCGCCTTCAGGGAATTCACGACATCGCCAGCGCGGGCGTAGTTGAGCCGCTTCTGGCGGGTATCCAGGACTTCCACGGCGTCGAGCTTGGCCAGTTCGCCCGGCGCATCGACGCGGATGATCCCGCCGCGCATCTCCATCGCGGAGAGGCCCTGCTGGGCCAGCACCGCCTCGAAGGCGTACGGCCAGGGCTGGTTGATGATCGACATCGTCACATCGCCGACGACGCCCTTTCCCGGTACGATCGAGCGGCCGGAGAAGACGGCGAACTGATTGAGGACGTCGCCGATCGGCGTCTTGTCATAGGTGACCGAGATCGGCCGCATATCCTGCCCCTGTCCCTGCCCAGCCTGCGCAGTGAGCTTGAGGCCACTCGCGTACCGATCATCGCTCTGCGAGAACGAGGCGGCAGCGGGACGCTCGCGCGTCGGCGCACGGGTCTCGGCGGGGGCGGCGGCGAGGTCGGCCGGTGCCGCGGCCATGACGACGGCGCTCTTTGCCCCGCCCAGGCCGGCATTCCAGCTCGTGAACGGCTCGTCGGCGAAGGTGACGGTGACCACCCCCGGCGTCTCCTGGTTCACCGTGTAGCTCGGCAGCCGATCGAGCTCGAGCACGATGCGAACGACATCCGTGGTGTACTGATTCACCCGGACATCGACGACGCGACCGCGCTTGAGGCCGTCATAGCGACCGAGGTCGCTGACCTTGGCGCCCTGGATGTCGAGCACCAGGCGGGCCGGGTCAGGCAGGGTCGATTCCTTCACCGTGACGGTGCCGGAGTCGGTGATCGCGAGACGGGCCGTCCCTCCACCGCTCGAGAGCGCCAGCGCCGTGACGGCCGCATCGGGAAGGGGACGGAGCGACGCCGGCGCCGCGGCCACGAGGGCCGGCAGCAGCAGCCAGGAAAGGGAGCGAGTCATCATGGAGCGTCCTCCGTCTTACGGAGCGAGTAGGTCTGTTCTCGGACGGTGCCGAAATCGTTCATCCGAAGTACCACGTCCTTGGCCTGGACGGAGGCGACGAGAAGCCGGCCAATGCGGTCGCCGGGGCGGACGTTGTAGCGCTGCGCGCTGCCGTTGTCACGAAACGTCGCGACGCTGTTGGACGGCGAGCGCTCGTCATACATGATGCCGACGAGGCGGAGGTCCACCAGCTCCGGACCGCGCGCTTCGAGGCTGATCACTGCGCGGAACGGGTCGCGCGAGGCGACGTCGTAGCCGAAGGTTTCGCGGAGCAGCGGGTGCTCGCCTGCGAGCCCTGCCGTGTCGAGCACGATCGGTTCGGCCTTCACGACCGGCTTGCTGGCGGCGGTCTTCTTGGCGGCCGCCGAGGCGTCGTCCGCCGCGACCGCCTGCTGCGCGGCATTGGTGGAGTCGGCGAGCTGGGTGGCGTTCTTGCCGCCACCACACGCGGCGACCAGCACCACCAGCAGCAACAGGGGCTTACTGCGCATCGGGCGCCTCCGCAGCGGTGCTGTCGGCCTTGGCCTTGACGTAGGTCCGGATGGTGAAGCGCGCCTCGATCATCGCGGTCGTGTCACCGAGTGCCTTGGCCTGCGCCATGTTGGCAGCCGCCAGCTTCAGGTCACTCGACACCATGATCCGCCGCAACGAGGCGACATCGGTCAGAAACGACCCGACTTGGTGGTAGCGACCGATCACCGCCATCTGGTACGCATAGGTGTCGAACGGGGCCGGGCCTTCGGTCGTCGGCAGCACGGTGAAGTCGGCGACCGTGACCCCACGCACCTTGGCGCGGATCTGGATGTCATCGAGCAGGTTGGCGACCTCGCGCTGCTCCGGCACCAGGGCACGGAGGATCTGCAGCGAGGAGTTGAAGGCGGCGGAACGCGTCTTCACGTCCTCGACCGACTCCTTCGCCAGGTCACGCTTGGCGGTGTCGATCTGCGCTTCAAGCGTCGTCAGCGTGTCCTGCATGGCGGCGGCGTGCGCGCTTCGGGCTTGCAATCCCTCGATCCCGAGGAGATTGAGTCCGTCGCCACTCCAGCCGGCGTAGCCGACCACGAGGGCGATCAGGCCCAGCAGCATCGGGGTGGTCTTCGGTGTGTCGGCCATCGATTACCTCACCACCGATTCGAGGATCGGCACCGTGCGGATGTGCGTGCTGTCGGCCCGCGAATACGACGCCTGCAAGGTGAAGCGGGTCAGCGCGCGGTTCTGCATCACGACAGTCTTCGCGTCGATCGCCATCACGTCGGACAACCACGGCGACGCTTCGAGCTGCCGCAGGAACGCGGTGTAATGCTGCAAGTCGTTGGTCAACCCGACGATCCGCACCACTGGGGGCGGGGCCACCACCCCACTACTGTCGGCGGTGGTCCCCGGCGTGCCGGTGCCGACCTGCGACACCTCGACCAGCCAGGTGTAATCGGGGACGGCGTTGGCAACCTCGTCGAGGAGGTGCGGCCAGAGGTAGCGGTCGCGATCCACGGCGGAGATGGTGCCGATCTGGGCGAGGACCGAGTCACGCTGCATTTCCGCGTGGCGCTTCTCGCTCAGGAAGCCCTGATAGCGATCCTTTTCGGAGCGCGCAGCCTCGAGTTTCGGCTCCAGCGCGCTGAGCTTGCTGCCCGTGATGGCGAAGAAGGCGCCAAGGCCGAGCAGCACGACCGCCCAGCTGCCGATGGCGAAGGCGAGCCACGGCTCCTTGATGCCGGTGCTCAGCCCCTTGAGGCGTTCCTGCAGCCCGCCGAACGCCGGTCCCTTCTGGACCTGGCGCCGGACTCCGGGTTTGAGATTGATGGTGATCATGGGGCCGGCCTCCTCAGTCCGCGGTCCGCAGGGCGAGCCCGACGGGGAGCATCAGCAAGGGTGCGATCTCGTCGATATTCAGATCGCCGAAGGCGCCAGGCGCCGCGGAGAGCCGCTCGAGCGGGTGCGCTTGGGTCACAGGAATACGCAGGCGATCCGCGAGGACCCCGGCGAGGCCGGGGACGCGGGAACCGCCACCGGTGAGATAGAGTCGCGACAGCGCCGCGACAGGCCGCGACGACGTCTGCAGGAACGCCGCCGCGCGCTCGATGCCGAGCGACAGTTCCTCGCCACGGATGGCAACGTGCGGCGCGAGCGCGGGATCAAGATCAGCGCCACGCACCACCCGGTCGGCGACGTCGGCCGCCAGACCGCGTTCGCGCTGCAGATCTTCGCGGAGGCGACGGACGCCCACCGGCAGGTCGCGCGTGAGGACCGGCACGCCGTCCTCGAGCAGATTGATGGTCGTGATCTCGTGGCCGACGTTCGCCAGCGCCACCACCCCGCGCATCGCCTCGGGATAGCTGCGCTCAAACGCGTTGTGGAGCGCGAAGGCCTCGACATCGATCACGCTGGCTTCCAGGCCGATCTCGGCGAGCAGCACCAACTTCGACTCGACCAATTCCCGCTTGGCCGCGACAAGCAACACCTGCATCTGCAGGCCGTCGCCCTCGGGATCGAGGATCTGGAAGTCGAGCTCGACGTTCTCCTTGTCGAAGGGGACGTGCTGGTCGGCCTCCCACGGCATGACTTCGCGGGCCTCCGCATCGCGCATCCGATCCATCAGGATCTTCTTGATGATGACATCACGACCGCCCACCGCCACCGCCACTTCGCGGGTCTTGATCTGGGCGCGGTCCAGCAGGCCGCGCACCGTCTCCGCGACCAGCGATGGGTCCATCACTTCACCTTCGACGATCGCGTCATCCGGCACGCGGGCCATCGCAACCTTCTCCAGCATGGGTTGCCCCGAGCTGTGATTGATCACGACGGCTTTGATATAGCCGCTGCCGATGTCGAGACCGACCGTCGATCGTGTGCGCGGGAAGAGCGCCATAGGAGCCCGGATTGTGCGGTGGAGGGTTGGTGAACGGTACTGCCAGTAACTCGGAGAAGTCAAGTGAGGTCCGGTAGAGCAACCCGTTGCCCACATATCACTTACGCCCTGACTGACCTGCCCGAAGTGGGGCCGAAACCCCGCCTGACCCCGAATATCGATAGCACTCCCTGTGCCACACCTCGATCCGGCATGCTACGGAGTGATCACCCGCAGAGTATCGGCACCGATCCGTCGCATCAAGAGAGTGGCGCTCTGGCGCGCGGCAGCCCGCCCGTCAGCGGCTGCTCGAGTCGCCGTCGCCTGAAGCCGCAGCCATGCGCCGAGCCGCCGTACCTCGACGTGCGCCCGCCACGCCGGGAGTGGACTCGCCATGACCAGCTGCACTGAGTCGGCGTCGGCGAGTGCTCCCACTGCGGCTTCGCCGTGGACACGGGCCTCGGCCAATACGTGGCGAGCCACCGCGGTCCCTTCGACCGCATCGCGCGACGCCGACACCAGCCGGGCACGACTGAACGCCGCACTGAGCGTCAGTGCGGCAAGCCCCTCAAGCAGAATCACGACCAGGAGCGCCAGGAGCAGCGCGGCGCCGCGACGAGTATCCCGGCGGGTCATCGTGCCACTCCCAAGGGCACCGTGAGCCCGCGACGTCCTGCCGCGGTGAGGAGATCGACCTGCAACGCGCCGCCGATGCGCGCAAAGCGCGACGCCCCGACGAGCAGTGGCCCGGCGAAGGGTTGCACCGGCGCGCTCCCATCCGTCAGCCCCAGCCATTCAGCGGTGCCCGCGCGATAGCGGCGGATGGTCGTCGGTTCCACCACCCGCACCCACCACCCGACGGCAGCACTCGTCTCGCGGAGCACCCGCCATGCCGGCCCGCCGTCCGGGCATGCCGCGCCCGTCACGTCACCAATCGCTTCCGTGACTGCCGCCGATGTACTCTCGGACCAGAGCTGCAATCGATCCCGCGTCGGATCGGGGGCGCGGTCCCCAGACCAGCTGCTGCGCCGCAGCCAGAGGGTCGTCCCGGCGGTATCGCAGACCACGGCCTCGCCGAGTGGACGGCTGAGCCTGATCGAATCGGTGGCGACGGTGACATCGCCCCAGTCCCCCTCGCGCAGCGCGTGCCGGAGAAAGGTCGCGGCCACCAGTGCCGTCCGGTCCGCCGCGAGGTTGGCGGTCGCGCGGGCGGCGACCCGGCTGGCGCCGAGCACCATGGCGGTCACCATCACGCCGACGATCCCCAGCAGGCAGAGTACCAGGAGCAACTCGATCAGCGTCGTCCCCCGGCGCCTCATCGTCCGCACCGGACGGAGAGCGTCGCCGCCGGCCGGCCGCTGACCGCTGGCCATGACACCGTGCCCAGCCGCGGCGCCAACGAGTCGTCGCAACTGGGATCGACCTCGCTCGCACGGTAACGGCTCCATCGTTCCGCGTCCGTCTGGCGTGCCAGTCCCAGGCGTCGGCCGATGCGGTCAGCGGTAAGGGCAGCGCTCAAGGCCCCGAGGCCAACGAGTTCGAGCAGGAGCAGAGCAACCAGCAGTTCCAGCAGGGAGGCGCCACGACGCATGACCGATTCCGGTGGGAGACACTCGGAGGATCGTTGCGACGACCGTCGCGATAGGGAGAAAAAAAACGCGCCCCCGACCTCGGGAGCGCGCTCTCGTGCCGCTGTTGATCATCCTACGAATCGCAGGCGACCAGTCCTTCCACAGTGGCCGGCCCCAGGGGCCCGCCATCGCCAAAGAAGAGGGCGCAGGTCTTCGCTGTACCGACCACCGTCGAGGTGGCCCCCCACCCGGTCGTTCCCACCGCCAGCGTCACCGACACGCCAGGGGACGGATTGTAGACCAGCTGGCTGGAGGGCACCGACCCGCCATAGTAGGCCCGAAAGTCGGCGAAATACGCCTCCTGGGACGTCGCGAGGTTGCGCAGATCCGAGCGCATCTTCGCCACGTAGGCCCGCTCCTTCGTCGCCGCGAACTTCGGAATGGCGATCGCCGCGAGCAGGCCGATGATCACCACCACGATGAGCAACTCGATCAGGGTGAAGCCGTTGCGCTGACGACGCCAGCCGAGGAGCTGCTGCCCCTCGGCTGGCTGGCCACCGCGCGTGCGGAGCCGAAGTGTCACGAGATCACCGTGGTAGAGGTGAGGTGTGTCCGATCCTTAGCAGACGATCTGGCCGTCGTTCGCCGCCGAGCCACCGACCGTGACGCTGCACTGCTTCGGGTTCACGGTGATCGACGCGTTGGTGACGGTCGCGGTGTAGCTGCTCGCCGTGCCGACAACCGTGAAGGTGTTACCAGCCGACGGCGCAAAGATCGTCGTGGCCAGGGTCGACGTGTAGCCAGCGGAGGCGTCAGAGAAGTAGGCCTCTTCCGCCGTCATGACGTTGCGCAGGTCGGTCTTGACCGACGCCAGCTTCGCCTTGTCCTTGGTCGCGGCGAACTTCGGGATCGCGATGGCGGCAAGAATGCCGATGATGACGACCACGATGAGCAGCTCGATCAGGGTGAAGCCCTTCTTGTTGGTGGACAGCATGATGTCATTCTCCTTGGTCGTAAAATGGGACTCAGTGTTTGGGCGTTTCCCAAGCGCCCATTCCGGCGCTGCCACGATGATGAGCACAAGCAATGCCAATTCCAGCGGCCTACAGGTAACCCGTTGTTTCCCAATACGTTAGAGTGTGCTTTGGGGGATACGCCCACCCCACCGCTCCGGCGATTTCCCCGCACTTTGCATCCCCCTCGCCCCCGCCCTACCCTTGGCGGGTAACTTGCAACTCTGGTGGGCCGACATGATGACCCCCGTCGCCATCCCACCGTCCGTCCGGAGCCCCGCGTGAGCCTGCACCGCCTGCAACTCTGGATCGGGGCGTT
>JBBQJU010000098.1:0-9105 GCA_038326215.1 Gemmatimonadales bacterium
CGTTGCCTTGATCGACTCGGTGGCCGCCACGATGAACGAGACATCGGGGTCCTTGTACTTCGACAGTGGCGTCGGGACGCAGATCGAGATCGTATCGGTCTCGCCCAGGCGCGTACCGTCTGTGGTGGCCTCGAAGCGACCGGTCGCCCGGAGTTCGGCGACTTCGGCGTTGCTGATGTCCTTGATGTGCGACTTCCCGGCGTTGAGTCCCTCGCAGACCCGCGCGGAGATGTCGTAGCCGAGGACCTTGAAGCCGGCACGGGCCAGCTCGACCGCGAGCGGCAGGCCGACGTAGCCGAGGCCGACGATCCCGAAGGTGATGTCGCGCCGTTCGGCGCGGGCAATGAGGTCGTTCGCAAGCGACATCGGTCAGTACTCCAGAGGCAGGGCGACTCGCCGGCCATCGCGGGCGGCGAGATAGGTGGCAATCAACAGTTCCAGGGAATGCAGGCCTTCTCGGCCATCCGTATCGGCATGGGCCGTGCCGCGCAGCGTCGCGAAGACGTTCTCGTAGTAGCCCTTGTGGCCGTGGCCGTACACCGACGTCGTGGTGTAGCTCGCCTCCGTGATCCTGGCATCGTCGGGATGCGTGTCGGCAAACTCCCAATGGTCCACCTGATTGACGGCGACGCCGCCGAGACGGACGGTGCCGTGCTCGCCGAGGATGGTGATCGACCCCTCGAAATTCTTCGGGTGGGTCAACATCGTCACGGCCATGGTACCGAGCGCGCCGTTGCGCCAGCGGATCGCCAGCACCCCGGAATCCTCGACCTCGATGGTGCGCGCCAGCGTGGCGGTGTACGCCTGCACGCTCTCAACCGGGCCGATCAGCCAGTCGAGCAGATCGACGTAGTGGCTTGCCTGGTTCATGAAGGCGCCGCCGTCGAACTCCCACGTGCCACGCCACGCCGCCGAGTCGTAGTAGGCCTGCGGTCGCTGCCAGAAGACGTTGACCGAGACCATGTAGATCCGGCCGAACCGGCCCGCCTCGACCGCCCGCTTCACGGCCTGCACTGTCGCGTTGCGACGATTCTGCTTGACGACGAAGAGGTGGACGTCGGCACGGTCACAGGCGGTGACCATGGCCTTGCCATCCTGCCACCGCGTGGCCATCGGCTTCTCGGTCACTACGTGGCGCCCCGCCTCGGCGCAGGCAATGGCCTGTGCCGCATGGAGCCCACTCGGCGTCGCGAGCACGACCAGATCCGCGTCGCTGCCGGCGAGGAGCGCATCGAGATTCGTGAAGCCCCGGGCACCGGTCCGTGTGACCGCCCTTGCGAGTGCCTCAGGATCCGAATCACAGACGGCAACCACTTCGCATTCGGCGGCGTGCGCCTCGAAGGCGTCGAAGTGATTGGCCGAAATCCGACCACACCCCACCAGGGCCACACGGATGGTCCGCCCCGTGATCGGTTCGGCGGAAACGAGCGCCGGTCGGGTGCCGAGGCTCACGCGTAGAACTCCTTGATGCCACCCACCACTTCGTCGAGCTGGCCCGTGGTCAGTTCCGCGAAGATCGGCAACGACATCACCGAGTCCATCGCCGCTTCGGTCACCGGGAGCGCGCCGCGGGTGTAGCCGAGGTGCGCAAAGCAGGGCTGCAGGTGGAGCGGCAGCGGGTAGTACACCGCGCAGCCGATGCCGCGCGACTTGAGGTGCGCCATCAGGTCGTCGCGCCGCTCGGCGCGGATGGTGTACTGATGCCAGATGTGCTCATTGGCCGGGTCGGTGCGCGGCGGGCAGATACCGGCCATCCCGGTGAACGCCGCCTCGTAATGCGCGGCGTGCGCCTGCCGCTGCGCATTCCACGCCGCGAGGTGCGGCAGCTTGGCGAGGAGCACGGCCGCCTGGAGCGAATCGAGGCGCGAGTTGTAACCGATCTCGTCGTGGTGATACTGCTTGGCGCCGCCATGCAACCGGAGTCGTGCGAGGCGCTCGCCAAGGGCCTCGTCGTTGGTCAGCATCATCCCCCCGTCGCCCCAGGCGCCGAGGTTCTTCGTCGGGAAGAACGAGAGGGTCGCGACGGTGCCGAGTTGACCAGGATGCTTCCACTGGCCGTCGACGAGACGACGAGCGCCGATGGTCTGGGCACCGTCCTCGATGATCGCGAGGCCATGCTTCGCGGCGATTGGGAGGATCCGCTCCATCGGTGCCATCTGCCCGAAGAGGTGGACCACCACGATGGCCCGAGTGCGCGGCGTGATGGCGGCCTCGATCGCTTCCGGGCTGATGTTGAAAGTCACCGGGTCGATATCCGCAAAGACCGGCACCCCGCCGGCATTGTGGATTGCCCCGGCGGTTGCAAAGAAGGTGAACGCCGGCGCGATCACTTCGTCCCCCGGCACCAGATTCAGGGCGCGGATCGGGAGGAGGAGGGCATCGGTCCCGCTGGCGCAGCCAATGCCACGGCGCACCCCGGTCAATGAGGCAATGGCCTGCTCGAGGGCGGGAATCTCCGGCCCCATGATGAAGGCCTGACGATCAATGACGGACTGCACGGCCGCCTGAACCTCCTCACGGATGGTCCGGTGCTGCGCGGCGAGGTCCAGCATGGGAACGGGCATCTCTGACCCAGGTCAAAGTGGCGTAAGTGACAACAGGAAAGGAAGTTAGCCCGGCGCCACGGGCGGGACAATCGGCCGGAGCCGGTCGCCGTCTTCCTGATAGCTCGAACTGCAGGCCTTGCACGTCGCGTGCCCTGCGTCCGGCGCCAACCGCTCCCCGCACTGGCACATCCAGCCGATCCGTCGGGCGGGGACCCCGACCATGAGGGCGTAATCAGGCACGACCCCGGTGACGACGGCCCCGGCACCGATAAACGCGTACTCGCCCAGGGTCGCCCCGCAGACGATGGTGGCGTTGGCCCCAATCGAGGCGCCCCGACGCACCAGGGTGCGTCGGTACTCCTCCTTGCGGGAGACATGGCTGCGGGGATTGATGACGTTGGTGAAGACGCATGAGGGACCGCAGAAGACGTCGTCTTCGAGCTCCACCCCCTCGTAAATCGAGACGTTGTTCTGGATCTTCACGTTGTGGCCGATCCGGGTCCCCGGCATGACCACCACATTTTGCCCGAGGGAGCAGCGCTCCCCGATGACTGCGCCGGCCATGACATGGCAGAAATGCCAGATCTTGGTCCCGTTCCCGATCACCGCCCCGGCGTCCACGTAGGAGGACTCGTGGACGAAGAAATCTGCCATCTCCCGGCTCCCTGCTCGGAGGAGCCGAAAGATAGTCCCCACCCGGAGGGTGGGGGGCGGTCTGTCACCGCCAAGGGAGCAGGCGAATCTCGCCGCGAGGCCGGGGCTGGCCCGGAGAAAGTCGGCCCTCGCCATCATAGAATGGCCACAGCGCGCCGGCCACGAAGAGGAACCCCGACGGGGTCACGACCCCAAGCGTCGGCTCACCGTCACCCGGGGGGTGGTCGAGGGTGCGCAGTGCCCGGACGGTGGTGCCGCGCTCGTCGAGATCGATCGCCACGATGCGATGCGGCGCGATGCCGTTCTGGACCGCGAGGAAGTGTGCGTTCCCGACCCGATAGAGGCCGTCGATCCCGAGCGCCGTGATGCCGGCCGGTGTGGTCACCGGCGTGACGACCGCCGTCTGGAGGTCGATCCGATACAGCCCCGTGGTCCAATCGGCGAGCCAGGCCGTGCGGCCGTCTGCGCTGAAGGCCAACCCCTGCAGCGACCCCCAATCCGGGTGTGTGAGCGGCAGCCGCTCAAGCACCGTCCCCGACTCGGTGACCGGGACCCGGTAGAGCGCCGCTGACTCGCTGTCGCTGCCCCACACCGTACCATCGGGGGCAAGCGTCAATTCGCCGATCAGATGACCGCGCCCATCCTCGGGGAACGCCCAGCGCCGCACCATCGATCCCGTCGCGAGCGAGAAGGCGTACACCGCAGGCGGCGCGCGTGGCGACGACTCACCACCGTCACGCTCCGGGATATCGGCGCTACTGATCCAGAGCAGATTACGCGTGGTGTCGACGAGTACGCCGAAGACCGCGCGCAACCCACCGCTGCCTGCGGCGATGAAGGGCGTGACCACGCTGTCGGCTGCCACCATCACGACGGTGCCACGGTGCACGCTGCCCACGAACAGCCGCTGCGTGCGCGGATCCCACGCGACGCCCTCCGGGTGAAAGTCGGCATCGGGGAGCGTCACCACCACGCGGCTGCGCACGATCGCTCGGTCAGGCGGCAAGGCGACGAAGCGTGGGTCGTGCGCCAGGGTCGCCAATCGCGGATCGTCGGCGCGCCATCCCCCACCGAGTGTCCGGAGTGTCGTGAGCGCAACCAGCGCGGCATCGTGACGCCCGGCAAGCGCATTCCATCGCGCGGCCGCAAGCCAATAGCTGCTTTGCACCGGCCAGGCGCGTGCCGCGGCCTGCACGGAATCCGCGGCTGCGGCCGTGTCGCCGAGTTGCAGTGCCGCGGCCGCACCGCGGATGAGCCGTCTGGCGGTGGCGGCGGAATCCGCACGCTGCGCGACAGCGCGGTGGGCGATGAGCACCATGAAGAGGACCAGGAATCGACGCATGCATGAAGGGAACCACTTGTTGAACGCGGCGTGTCAGAGATACGTCAAGATGGAACACCGCGAGTGCATACCATCCCCTTACACGACCCCCCTGTTCCGAATTCCTCGTCGGGGTGATCGTGCAGGCGGATGTCAGGGCCCACGCAGCCTGGCATTCATGTTGGTGCATGCAGCCGGTCGTCGGTTCCACTCCCCAGGGGTTGCCGCTCCTTCGGTGGTTCCGGCGGCCGGACGCGCCCCTCCCCCACGCTCCCGTCAGAAATCGGTCAGACACCCCCCCTCATCCTCCCCGCGCGCAGTACCTTTGGCACAATGCCCCACCGCCCCCATCCATTTCGCGACTGGCGCCGCCGCCCCGAGTTCCTCGTCGGCGGCGCGTCCCTGCTCGCCGTCCTCATGGTCGCGTGGGGCGCGTGGTTCCTCTGGACCACGATGATGCGCCACCGCGCCACGGCCGACGAGACGCTGCGCGATCACGCGGCGTATCTCGCCGACTCCTACGCCGGCAGTGTGCAGAGCCGCACCTTTCTGGACCTGCGGACGCTGCTGCGCGGCGCGCAACGCGCGCTGGTCGCGAAAGGCCAGTTGACCGCCGATTCGATCGCGGTCCTGACCGGCGCCGAGGCGTTCACTCCGTACATTCTCGAGCTCGCCCCGCATCGCTACTTCGTCTTCGACAGTATCGCCGCGGTGACCACGTCGGTCGGCGATACCGCCGACGCCATCCTGACCTCATCGCTGACGACACGACTCAGCGAGCCGCGCCCGGCCGACGCGACATACTTCGGCACCGTGATCGCCCGTGGCGCCGATACCTCGATCGCCTTCGTCGAACGGGAACGCGGTGGCACCCGTTGGGTTGGCCTGGAAATTTCGCTCCCGCGCTTCCGCGAACGGGTGCTGCGGATGCCGATCCTGCCGACGCTGAACGCCTTCATGCGACTCCGCGACTCGATGCACATGGCGCCCACCGACAGCAGCAGTCAGCCGATTGCGCTGCGCGTCCTCGGCGACCACGGCGAGGTGCTGCTCGAATCGGGTCAGGTGTCGGCTGGAGAGTGGCGCAGTGAGCGGCCGGTGCTCGGCCCCCTGATGGCCCGGATCACCTACGCCATCCTGCCGACCGCGGTCCCGGTGCTCATGCCGGGTGGCTATCCCCCGCTCCCCGGGGCCCGCGTGGCGATCGCCGTCGCGCTGGCGCTCCTCTTGGTCAGTGCGGCGGCCGTCACGGCGTGGCGGGCCGTGGCGTTGAGTCGATTGCGCGAGGAGTTCACCTCGAGCATGTCGCACGAATTGCGCACGCCGCTCGCCAACATCCAGCTCTTCGCGGAGACACTGCTCTTGGAGCGGGCCAACGGCGAGGCCGCGCAACGACGCGCCCTCGACACCATCGTGCGCGAGACGCGGCACCTCGGGCAGATGGTCGAGAACGTCCTCGCGCTTTCGCGAGTGGGGCGGCCGGCGCATCGCCTCTCGCCGCGACCCGACGATGTCGATCGCCTCGTCCGCGAAGTGGCCGCGCTCTTCCACCCCCTCGCGCGGGCGCACCGGATCGCGCTCGAGACCGACATCACCCCGGGACCGATCGCGACCTTCGATGGCGACGCGGTCCGCCGGATCGTGATCAACCTCCTGGACAATGCGATCCGCCACGGTGGCAGCGGGGGGATCGTCCGGGTGCAGTCGCGCCACGACCCGACGCAACTCGAGCTCGTCGTCGAGGATGAGGGTCCCGGTATTCCGATGGCGGACCGCGAGCGGATCTGGGAACCATTCGAGCGCGGCGAGGGCAGTGGCAGCGGGATCGGCCTGGCCGTCGTGCGCCAACTGGTGCTGCTGCACCGCGGGTCGGTGCAGGTCGAGGAGGTTGCCCCGCACGGGGTCCGCTTCCGCGTCACGCTCCCCCTGACGACCGGAGGATGACTATGCGACGAATCCTGGTGGTGGAGGACAATCCCGGGCTCGCCGAAGGATTGCGCCTCAACCTGACCCATGACGGGCATGAAGTGCGGGTCGCCACCAACGGGCTGGAGGGACTGTCACAGGCCCGCCGATGGGATCCCGAACTGATCCTGCTCGACCTCATGCTCCCGCACATGGACGGATTCACGGTGCTGCGAACATTGCGCGAGGAGGGCCACGACGTGGCCGTGCTGGTGCTCTCGGCCCGTGCCGCGGAGACCGACCGGCTCCGCGGCTTCCGACTGGGCGCCGACGACTACGTCATCAAACCGTTTTCGCTCCCCGAACTGCTGGCCCGGGTGAATGCGATGTTGCGCCGGCGGCCGGTGCACCCGGCCACCCCACGCATCGGCCCCGAGCAGTGGCAGTTCGGCACCGTCACGGTCGACACCGGGACACACGTCGTGCAACGTGATGGGGAGCAGGTTGCGCTCAGGCCACGGGAGTATGATCTGCTGCTCGCGCTGCTGCGGCGCGAGGGCCGGGTGGCGACCCGCGCCGAGTTGCTTGACGCGGTGTGGCAATACGAGCCCGACATTATTTCACGCACCGTCGACGTGCACATCCTCGAGTTGCGCCGGAAGCTCGAAGTCGACCCCGCCAATCCGGTCCACATTCTCACGGTGCGGAAGACGGGGTATCGGGTGAAGACGGAGTGAGGGATGAGGGATGATCGATCATCGATCATCGATCATCGATCATCGATTACGGCGTCCGTACATTGAAGACGCCATTGGTGACGGTCAACGTGCCCGTCGTCTGCGCATTCGGTGCCAGCGTCCCCGAGAAACTTCCGCCGATTCTGGTGGCGGTCAGCGTGGTGATGTTGAGCGTCCCATTGTCGTTGCCGACGCCACCCCAGGACTGCGTCGTGCCGACCCGAGTGATCGTGAGCCGGCGCGTCGGTACCGTGAAGCCGGTCAACGCCCCAGCGGCCGGTGCCGAGATCGGGCCCACGGTGATGCTGATCGAGTAGTCGAGATTCATGCCGCCTACCACGCGCGTCGTCGCGCCGCCGCCGATCCCGCTCAGCGTCGCGCTGACCTGCGGCGTGCCATTGATCGTGACCGTCATGGTGCTGCCGGCGAGATCCTCCGTCGGCACGACATAGCCGGTCGAGCGCTGCACGTCGAAGATGCCGTTGGTCACAGTCGACGTCCCCGCCCCGAGGGTGGCGTTCGCGGTGAAGGTGAAGCTCCCCGCTACCCGCGTCGCGGTCAGGGAGGTGATGGTGACACTACCCGCCGCCCCAGACAGCGGCGTGGTGTACGAGTTGGTCCCGACGACCATCGTGACGGTGCCGCCCGGTGACGTCCCGATATTCATGCCCAGGGGATAGGTCCCTGGTCCGGGGATGAAGGCGAGGTTGATGGAAATGACGCGGGCGGCGCTGCCCACGATTTGGGTGCCCTGAAAGGCCAGGCTCCCGGGGACGGTCGAGACCGGAAGCGCCTGAATGGTGCCAGCAGTGAACGCTTGCCCGTCAATCGTGGCCGTGATGCGATCGGTGCCGTTCCCACCGCCCCCACCGGGACCCGCAGGAGAGCCGCCTCCGCAGGCGGCCACGACGAGGGCAATGGACAGGGCGAGGGCGACGGCGGGATGGCGCATGAGGTACCTCCAGGGGGAATTCAAGAACGCTACCCTCCCATGCGCCAACCGGGGCCCGGATCCGTCATGGCCAGCACGCGGCCTCTCCCCCGCCCCGTCGGCAGGCGGTAGATTCTGGATGCGACCCGCCTGCCTGTCGATCCGATCCTTTCCCAGCGCCTCCCCCTGAGGACGCCCGCGCATGTCTCGAGTCGATCGCACCACGCTCGACGTCCTCTTCACCGCCGCCTACGCCGAATTGCGTGCGCTGGCGGCGCAAGTGCGCCGCGATCACCCGACCGCCACGATCAATCCGACGGCGCTGGTCCACGAGGCGTGGGCCAAGCTCGCCCGTTCCCCCGGCTTCGAGGTCACCTCGGCGCTGCACTTCCGCCGCATCGCGGCGCGGGCAATGCGCCAAGTGCTGGTCGAAGCCGCCCGGCAGCGTCACGCCGCAAAGCGGGGCGGCCCCGACGTGGCGATGGTGACCTTTGACGAAGCGCTGACCGCCGCGCAGGGGACGGCTAGCGACCTGCTCGCCCTCGATGCGTCGCTGGCCGACCTGGCCAAGCTGTCGCCCCGGCAAGCGGCCGTCGTCGAGGCGCGCTATTTCGGCGGCCTCAGTGTCGGCGAGATCGCCGAACTGCTGACGATCTCCGAGGCGACGGTCCTCCGCGACTGGCGCGCCGCCCGCGCCTGGCTTGCCAGCGACCTCGGCGCCGCGTCCGCATGACCTCCCCCGCCGCTCGGCACGCGCGCGTGACCGCGCTGTTCCATCGGGCGCTCGAACTGCCCGTCGATGAACGTGACGCGATGCTGGAGGCGTGGGCGGGCGACGACGCCGACGTCGTCGCCCACGTGCGCGGGATGCTGCTCGCCGATGCAGCGGACGACGACCTGCTCGGCGCCGGCCTCAGCGCGATGGCCGCGGATCTGCTTGCCCCGACCGGGTCACCGCCCGCGGGCGCGTTCGGGCCGTACCGCATCATTCGTCAGCTCGGCGAGGGCGGG
>JBBQJU010000099.1:0-9053 GCA_038326215.1 Gemmatimonadales bacterium
TGCTGCTGCGAGGAGGAGCCGAGCAGCTTCGACGAGACGGTCGCTTCGGTGGTGAGGATGCTCCCGCGCGTCGGGTCGAGGAGGTTGTTCACCCGGACCCGCTCGGCCGAGACGCCCACCGTCGCGAGGACACGGCGCTGCTGCAGTTGGGCAATGTCCACGGCCGCGCAGGCGTTGAAGAAGGCGCAGAAGGAGGCCGGGTTCGCCGTGGTGTAGCCGTAGGAGAACCGATACGAGAGGGTGACCGGGATTCGCGCGGCCGTCTCCCGGGTCACCGACACGCCAGCGCCGACTTCTTCGCGCAGGAAGACCTTGTACTCACTGCGTCGCTCGGCAAAGAGCGAAAGCGTCGCCGTGTTGTCGGGGGAGAGGAAGCCGTTCCGACGCAGCGAGACATCGAGGCCGTAGTTGGCCAGCCGTGACCCGACCGAGTCGTCGCGAAGGGGCGAGCAGATCGAGTTGCGCGCGCCGAAGTCGAGAGGATCACCCACGCCGATCTTGGAGAGGCGACCACTGATGTCGAGCAGCTTGCCGCCGCCGAGGAAATTCCGCGCGGTCCAGCCGAGCCCCGCCCGAAAGCAGTCGTTGGTGGCGAAGCCAGCGGCCGCACGGGCCCGATGGGCGCGTCCCTCCGCCACCGTCACCTGCAACGGGACGATGGTATCGCCCGCCGTGAACGTGAGGGTGTCGACGCCGACGTCCACGACCCGGAAGAGTTCGGAGGCGTAGAGCGCACGCTGCGAGCGAAAGAGGTCGTTATAGCGGAAGCGCTCACCGGGGCGCGCCGATACGAGCGACGCGATGAAGCCGGAATCGACGCGGACCTGACCCGAGACCGTGACCTGCCCGAAGACGGCGAGCGGCCCCGGGCGAAACTCGAGCGTGGCCTGGGCCACATGACCATCGACATCCTCGCCAAAGCGGCCGGGCTGCGCCGTGGCGCTCGGGTAGCCAAGGTCCTGGAGCCGAGTGAGAATCGTGTCGCGCGTGGCGGCGAGCGTGAAGCGCGAGAAGACATCACCAACGGCGATCGGCAGGTCCCGCACCAGTCGCTCGCGGTCGGGGACGCTGTCGAGCCCGAGCAGCGACAATGCCGTGAGCCGAAGCGGCTCGCCCTCCTTGATCGCGATGGTGATGTACACATCGACCGCCGTACGCCGCACCACCGTGTCCACCGCGACCTCGCGGTAGCCAGCGCGCCGATACAACGCCTGCACCCGCTCGACGTCGCGCCGGAATTCCTGTTCGTTGAAGCTGCGTTTGGTACCGAGCCCGGTCCAGCGCGCATACCAGTGCGTCGCGAAGAACGACGAATTGGTCGTGGAGATGGCGGCGGCGAGCGTGAGGTCGTCGAGCGCCTTGTTGCCGGAGAAGTCGAGCTGCCGGACAACGAGTGCGTCCGCCTGCGCGGCGAGGCCGCCGACGAGGGGCATCAGGACCAGCGCAAGCGCCAGCGCCCACCGCCCGAAGGGGATGGTACGAGGACCGCCGGCGCGCAACATTGACCGCATTTCCTAAATCTGGTTAGTTGAAGGGGTTACGCCAACGTCCCCGCCCCAGATCGGAGCCTGATGCCCCGCGCCATCGCCCCGCTCCTTGCCCTGTTGCTGGCGTCCTGTGGCAGCGGCATCCCCCCGGGGCTGACCTACTACTGGACCGCCGATCCGCGCTCCCTCGACCCGGCGCTCTCGACCGACGTACCCACCGGCGAGGCCGTCGCGCTCCTGTTCGACAACCTGACCCAGTTCGATCCCGACGGGCACCTCGTTCCCGGTCTGGCCACCGCCTGGTGGCCGTCGCCGGATGGCCGCACCTGGACCTTCCGTCTCCGCGCGGGCGTGCGCTTCCACGACGGTCGGCCGCTGGACCGCGCCGCCGTCATCGCCTCCTTCCATCGTGCCTTGCGCATGCGGACGGAGGGTGGCCGGATCTGGCCGTTGCTGCCGATCCTCGGCGCCGCCGCAGTGGCCGACTCCGGCGCCGCCACGCTCGCCGGACTGACCACCGTGGACGATTCCACCATCGCGTTCGCCCTGGCCGAGCCTCTCAACATCTTTCCCAAACTGCTCGCCATGCCGGTGGCTGCGATCGTCCCGACACCGACCCCCGAGGAGTTTGGCGAAGCGCCCGTCGGCAGTGGTCCCTGGCGCTTCGTGAGCTGGTCGCACGATGATCTCCTGATCTTTGCCCGCAACGACGATTGGTGGGGCGGGCCGGTTGCCAGCGATACGCTGCGCGTGCGCATCATTCCCGAGACTTTCACGCAGGGTGCCGAGTTCGAATCGAAGCGGCTCTCGGTGGTCGAGATCCCGGTCAGCGAGACCGCCGTCTGGGAAGCCGCCACCGATCGGGTGCTGCAACGCCGCGCCGCCATGCGCGCCGTCTACATCGCCATCAACACGACGCGGGGGCCGCTGGCCGACGTCCGGGTGCGCCGTGCGCTCAATCACGCGGTCAACATCCCCGCCATCCTTGATCGGGTCATGCACAATCGCGGCGTCCTGGCGGCCGGCAGCATCCCCCCTGGCCTCGACGGCTATGACAGCACCCGCACCCGCTATGCCTTCGATCAGGCGGCGGCACGCGCGCTGCTCGCCGAGGCGGGATACGCCAAGGGCCTCACCCTCCAGCTGTGGCGTTCGCCACGCGCCGAATTCGCGCGGATCGCCCAGGCGGTGCAGGCCGACCTCAGCCGGGTCGGCGTTACCGTGGAGATCGTCGAGCGCGACGCCTCCACCGCGCGCGCCGCAGCCCGCAAGGGCGACGCCGACCTCTTCCTCTCGGATTGGTGGGCGGACTATCCCGACGGCGAGAATTTCACCTTTCCGCTGTTCCACTCGAGCAACGCCGGCACCGGCGGGAACTACGCCTTCCTGCAGCGGCCAGCCCTCGACTCGATGCTGGTCGCCGCACGGGGCACGCCCGATTCGACCGCGAAGGCGGTGCTCCTCCAACGGATCGATCAGGCCGTATTCGACGAAGCCCCCTGGATCTTCTGCTGGTTCCCCACCGACCTCTGGGCCCGCCAGCCCTCCATCACCGGATGGAGCTACCCCGTGGTCTTCACCGGCCAGCGCTGGTTCACGGTGCGAGAGGTCCGGTGATCCGCTACATCCTGCTCCGGCTCGCACTGCTCGTCCCGACGCTGCTCGGTGTGCTGGCGGTGACGTTTGCGCTGCTCTATCTCGCACCCGGCGACCCGGTCGCCGCCATCGTCGGCGAGCGCGCCGATGCCGCGGCAGTGGCCCGCGCCCGGGCCGAGCTCCGCCTCGACGACCCGATCGCGGTGCGATTCGGTCGCTATGTCGCGGGTGTGGCCCGCGGCGACCTGGGCCGCAGCTACATCACTCGCCGGCCGATCGTGCGGGAGCTGCGGCAGCGCTTTCCGGCCACCCTCAAGCTCGCCTGCGCCGCGATGCTGATCGCCGTGACCCTCGGCCTCGCCGTGGGCATCTGGGGCGCGGTCCGACCGGGCTCCTGGGGCGACCGCCTCGCCACCCTCGGCGCCTACCTCGGCATCTCCTTCCCCGTCTACTGGGTCGGCCTGCTGCTGATTCTCGGCTTCGCCGTAACGCTGCGGTGGTTCCCCCCCTCGGGATATGGCGGACTGCTCTTCCTCGTCCTCCCGGCCGTGACTCTGGGGATGCGCTCGATCGCCTTCCTCGCGCGGATGACCCGCTCGGCGATGCGTGAAGTGCTCACCTCCGAGCTGGTCCGCACCGCCCGCGCGAAGGGGCTGCCCGCCCACACCGTGATCCTCCGCCACGCACTCGGCAATGCGATGCTGCCGATCATCACCGTGGTCGGACTCGACTTCGGATCGTATCTCACCGGGTCGATCCTCACGGAGACGATCTTCTCCTGGCCCGGCGTGGGGCGCTATATCCTCACGGCCATCGACAAGCGCGACCTCCCCGCCATCCAGGGCGGTATTCTTTTCCTCTCGCTCGTCTTCGTCCTGGTCAACCTGATCACCGACCTCTGTTACGCTGCTGCCGACCCCCGAGTCGCCCATGATCGCTCGTAGTCACCTGCTGCTCGCCGCGCTCCTCGCCGCCCCCCTCGCCGTGGGCGCACCGCTCACCGCCCAGTCGCTGACCAAGCGGCTCGATGCCCGACTGGATGCGCCCGGACTCGACCGGCTGCTCTGGGGTGTGGCCGTCACCGACCTCGACGGCCACCTGCTCTACAGCCGCAACGCGGACCGCCTCTTCATCCCCGCGAGCAATACCAAGCTCGTCGTGGCGACCGTGGCCGCGGTGCTGTTCGATCCGAACTTCACGGTGGCGACCTCGCTCTATGGCACCGGCCCGATCGTGGATGGCGTGTTGCAGGGTGACCTGGTCTTCTACGGCCGGGGTGATCCGACCTTTTCGCGACGCTGCTACGACGTCGACGAAACCGTGGTCGGGGCATGTGACACCGACCCCGCCGCGAAGCTGGTGGAACTCGCGCGGCAATTGCGCGCCCGCGGGGTGCGCACGATCGCCGGTGATCTGATCGGTGATGGCTCCTACTTCGAGCCAACCCTGATTCACCCCGCATGGGAGGCCTACGACCTGAATTGGTGGTACGCCGCACCGGTCTCGGGGCTGGGCTTCAACGACAACAGCGTCGACTTCCGGATCACCGCAGGCGACAGCACCGGCGTGTCGCCCCGCATCACGATGAGCCCTGAGGTCGGCGTCGGGCGGCTCGACCTTCGCGCCGAGACCGGCGCCAAGGGAAGCCGCAGCACCTTCGATATCCTCCGGAGTGAGGATGGCGGCGGCTGGGTGGCCTCCGGCTCGCTCCCTGCCGGGGCCGCCGCACGGACCGAAAACGCCGCGGTCGTTGATCCGAACCGGTTTGCGGCGCTGGCCCTCCGTCGCGAACTGGCCGCGGAAGGGATCGTGATCCGCGGCGCGACACGAGCGACCACGGACTCACTCGCCTATCGTCATGCCCGTGGCGCGCCGGCCCTGGCGGAGGTGCGCTCTCGCCCGGTGACGGACTGGCTTTTCCCGATCCTCAATTCGTCGCAGAACTGGTTCGCCGAGATGCTGCTGAAGCAGGTCGGAAAACAGTTCGGGAGCGCCGGCTCGTGGCAAGAGGGTCGCCGCGTCACGCGGCGCGTCCTGATTGACTCGATGAAGGTCGATTCGACCCAGATCGCGATCGAGGACGCCTCCGGCCTCGCCGCCAACAACCTGATCAGCCCACGCGCCTTCACCACCATGCTCAGCTATATCCGCAAGCATCCACGCTACGACGTCATCGCCGCCGCGCTGCCGCAGAGCGGAGCGACCGGATCATTGCGCCGCCGATTCGTCGGCACGCCACTCGAGGGCCGCGTCCGCGCCAAGAGCGGGACGATCTCGCGGGTGAATTCACTCAGCGGCTACGTCGAGCGCAGTGATGGTCGCGTCCTGGTCTTCTCGATCCAGGCCAATCATCACACCCTCGGCAGCGCGCGCATGATTGCCGCGATCGACAGCATCGTCGTGGAGCTCGGCAAGCCGATCACCAAATAGGCACGGGAGGGCGCCGAGGGGTGGCGCGGGGGACCCGATTATCGTTCGCGCATGTCCACTCCCGTGCTGCCCCGCGTCGCCATCATCGGCGCCGGCCCATCAGGCTTCTACGCCGCCGAAGCCCTTCAGAAGGCCCATCCGGGCATCGCGATCGACCTCTTCGACCGCCTGCCGACGCCGTTCGGCCTGGTCCGTGGTGGCGTCGCCCCGGATCATCCCAAGATCAAGTCGGTCACCAAGGTGTTCGAGCGGATCGCGAGCCAGCCCGGCTTCCGCTTCCTCGGCCACGTCGAGGTCGGCAGTGATGTGACGGTGGCCGAGCTCCGCGATCGGTACGATGCCGTCATCGCCACCTTCGGCGCACGCACCGATCGGCCGCTCGGCATCCCCGGCGAGTACCTCGCCGGATCGCACGCCGCCACGGAACTGGTGGGGTGGTACAATGGCCATCCCGACTACACCGACCTCCCCTTCGATCTGACGCAATCGGCGGTCGCGGTGATCGGCATTGGCAACGTCGCGATGGACGTGACGCGGATCCTCGCCAAGTCGCCCGATGCGCTTGCCACCACTGACCTCGCCGCGCACGCCCTGGCCGCCCTGCGCACCTCGGCCATCCGCACCATCCATGTCATTGCGCGGCGCGGCGCCGCGCAGGCAGCGTGTACCACGCCCGAGCTCCGTGAGCTCGGCGAGCTCGACGGCGTCGATGTGGTGGTGGCGCGCGAGTATCTCGACCTCGATGCCGCGAGCACCGCCCTCCTGGCCGCCGCGGAAGACCGCACGGCCGAGAAGAACCTGGCCGTCCTGCGTGAGTGGGCCGAGCGGACGCTCACCGGCGCGCCGCTCCAGATCCACTTCCACTTCGTCACCTCACCCGTCGAGCTCATCGGCGAGCACGGGGTCGAGGGGATCGTCGTGGAGCGCAACCGACTCGAGGCCGACGGCCAGGGCGGCGTCCGGGCAGTGCCGACCGGAGAGCAGCGGACCCTCGACGTCGGGTTGGTCTTCCGCTCTGTCGGCTACCGCGGAGTCGCGCTCGAGGGTTTCCCCTTTGATGAACGCCGCGGCACGATCCCCAATCAGGGCGGCCGGGTCACGACGGCCCCCGGCAGCACCGAGGCGATCCCTGGGCTCTACGTGGCCGGGTGGATCAAGCGCGGGCCGCAGGGCGTGATCGGCACCAACAAGTCCTGTGCGGCGGAGACCGTGGCGCAGGTGCTGGCCGACCTCGAGGCCGGCACCCTGCCCAGGCGCGGCGGGACCAGCGAGGCGATGGACGAGCTGCTGGCGAGCCGTGGCGTACGGGTGACGGACTGGGCGGCCTGGCAGCGGCTCGACACCGAGGAGCAGGCGCGTGGAGCGCCGGCGGGGCGCCCCCGGGAGAAAATCGTCTCGGTGGAGGAAATGTTGGACGTCATCGGGGTATAATCCGCCATGACTCTCAAGATCTACACCCGTACGGGTGACTCTGGTGAAACCGGCCTCTTTGGTGGCGGACGCGTCCTCAAGGACCACCCTCGCGTCTGCGCCTACGGCGATGTCGATGAGCTGAACTCGGCCATCGGGATCGTCCGCTGCACGGCCCCCGTCGAGTTTCACGACGCGCTGCTCGAAACGGTCCAGCGCGACCTCTTCTCGATCGGCGGCCACTTGGCGACTCCCGATCCGGAGCGGGTCCGCAAGGCGCTGGAGAAGGCCGAACTCGCGCCCTCCCGCGTGGACCTCTTCGAGGAGGCGATGGACGAGGCAGACAAAGAGCTGCCTCCGCTCACCGCCTTCGTGCTGCCGGCTGGCACGCCGAAGGGCGCGGCCCTGCATCTCGCGCGCACAATTTGTCGCCGGGCCGAACGGAGTGTCGTCCACCTGGGCGTCACCGCCGACGTGCCCGAGCTCTTCGTCGTCTACCTGAACCGTCTCTCCGACCTGCTCTTCACGATGGCGCGCCAGGCGAACCACCAGGCCGGCGTCGGAGATGTGACCTGGTAAAGGTCACCACCGTCGAGCACCGCGCCGGGAGCTACCCGGTGCTGGTCGGCGCGGGCGCCTTCGGGCAGGTCCGCGCCCTGCTCGATGCGACCCATCCCGGGCACCACGCCGTTGTCGTCGCCGACGCCGACGTCGCCGCGCTCCTCCCCTCGCCACTGCCGGGTGCATTGCAGCTCACCTTTCCCAGCGGCGAGGCGTCGAAGAGCCGCGCGGAATGGGGCCGACTGACTGACGAGCTGCTCTCACGCCGCTTGGGCCGCGACACGGTCCTGGTCTCCTTCGGCGGCGGCGTCACCTCCGATCTCGTCGGCTTCGTGGCGGCCACCTACCTCCGCGGGGTGCCATGGCTGGCGGTCGCGACCAGCACGCTGGCGATGATCGATGCCTCGGTCGGCGGGAAGACCGGCGTGGACACACCGGCGGGGAAGAACCTCGTAGGCGCGTTCCATCCTCCGTTCGCGGTCTGTTGCGACCCCACGCTGCTGCGCACACTCCCCGACCGCCCCTTTCGCGAGGGCCTCGCCGAGGCCGTCAAGCACGCACTCATCACCGATGCTGCGTATGGGCAGTGGATCGAAGGGCAGCGGGACGCGATTGCCCGCCGCGATCTCGACGTACTCACCACGTTGATCGACCGCAGTGTGGCGATCAAGGCGCAGGTCGTGATGGAGGATGAGCACGAGCAGGGGCGCCGGGCCACGCTCAACGCGGGGCACACCATCGCCCATGCCCTCGAGCAGGCAAGTCACTACGCCGTGCCGCACGGCGAGGCCGTCGCGATCGGCCTCGTGCTGGAGAGCCGACTCGGCGAGGCGATGGGGATCACCGCCCCAGGCACGTCGGACCGTGCCGCCGCCTGGTTGCGTGCGGTCGGGCTGCCGGTCGCACCGCCAGCCGGACTGTCGCGTGACGCGATCATGGCGGCGATGCAGGGCGACAAGAAGAATCGCCGTGGTGCTGTGCACGCGGCGCTCCTCGCCGAGCCGGGCCGCATGGCGAATGTTGGCGGCGAATGGACCCAGGCGCTGGATGTCGAGTTGTTGGCGACTCTACTGCGTTGAGCCATCCCCGTTCGCTGTTCGCCATTCGCCGTTCGCCGCTTCTCCACACCCCCCCACGCCCCGCCCACCTCCTCATCCCCTTCCCCACCAACCACTTCCGTCGTTCATGCACATCCGCGTGGAAAACCGGCATGTGGATGATGTGCAGGAAACGCCCAAGTGCAAGCGCTGTAAGTCGTTGCAATGTATAAATTTACCGCCTCTTGACAGGCCTACGGAACACCCCATCTTGCCTGCGTAGTCTTCGCATACCTCCCGAGAAAATTCAGACCGTCCGTCCCTCGCCGATTGGGTCTCCCATGCCGCGTCGTGCCGCCCCTGCGCCATCCCGTACCCGCGTTCCGTTGATCGCCGCCGAGTCCTTCGAGCAGTATCTGCGCGACATCAAGGACCTCCCGATGATCACGGATATACAGGAGGAGCGGGCGTTGGCGCGGAAGGCACGCGAGGGCGATGACATGGCGATCGAGCGCCTCGTCACGGCGAACCT
>JBBQJU010000100.1:0-8895 GCA_038326215.1 Gemmatimonadales bacterium
TGAGTGAGTCACGGATCATCTCGAGTCCGCCATTCGCGGCGGACTGCAGGGCCGCTTCACGTGCCGTGAACTTGGTGGTCTCCTGGGCAGCGCCACTCATCAGGATTGCACCGAGGGCCATCGCCGCGATCGCGATGGAAATCAGCAGCGTGAAGATGAGGGCGGCTCCGCGCCGGTTGTGGCGCGGGCTCCGACGGCAAGGCAGCGGGCTGGTCATGGCGCGGCGCTCGTGGTGATGACGGTGGTTCGGATCGTCGATTCCGAAGGAGTACAGTCCTGGGCGGCGATGCCAAAGGTGTAGCCGGTCGAAAAGGCGTGGCCCGTGATGTCGGTCGTGTAGCTGGTTTGCCCGGCCTCGGCCCGGACCACAAGTTGTGGTTCGGCCCAGACCGTCGCGGACGAGAGTCGCCGCCAGATGATGTACTGGGTGACGTCCTGCTCGCCGCTCTCCTGGTCCGGGGAGGCCGTCCAGGCGATCCGGATCGTGCCGGGATTCGGCTCCGTGGCCGAGAGCGAGCCCGGTTCGAGGGGAACGCGTCCGCACACGGTCGGCAGCGGAATGCCATTGTTCGGGACTTCGATGGTGGTGGAGATGTCGCGAAACCGCTCCGCCGTCCCGCTTTCGCCATTCGTCAGCCGAAAATGGATCCGGACGGCGCGGATCGAGTCGGGCCGCACGTAATTCGCCGAGTCGGCGGCCGAAATCCCGGAGACGAGTGAGCGGCGGATCAGAGGAAGGACGCCGTTTGGCGCAATCTGGAGCGTGTCACCGGTCGAGAGCTGCCGCTGCATCAGGTATTGAAAGAACGGATTGCCGTTCGGGTGTGGCAAGATGTTGCGTGCGACGATTTCTGGCGTGCCGGCATTGACGCGCTGCCAGAGCACGTAGTCATCGCTGCGCGTGGTCCCGGCATCCAAGGCGAAATACAGTATGTAGGTCTCGGCGGGCGATGGCGCGCCGTTGCCGAGTCGATAGGTCTCTGGCGGGTAGGTGTAGGACGGCGAGGAGTTCGGAAGCGCCGCTTGCGCCGCCTGGAGCCATGCCGTGGTTTCCTCGGCCGGCGTGTCGATGTTGAAGTAGGTCGCCCACCGCATGTCGACGGTATCCTGCTCGACATAGTCCGTGTTGAACGCCAGCACCCCGTTCGCGCCGTAGACGAGCACGGGCTGATTGTTCGGCGTCCCGGCCCCCATCGTCCGGATGATCCGCTCCGAGGCTTCGATCGCGCCGCGCGCGTTCTCGATCAGGTCGTAGCGTGAGGTGTTGTTCTTGAAGTTCTGGCTCTGCGAGCGGAATAGCGCGTACGTCGCGCCGGTCACGAAGGTGAGCACGGTGACCGCGAGCAGGAGCTCCATCAAGGAGAAGCCGGCTCGCTGCAGATTGGGGAGCGTGGGTTTGGTCATCTCAGGGGCTCGCAATGACGGCAGTGACGGCGACGGTGTCTTTCAGCCCGGGGTCGATGACCCGGACGGTCACCATGGTGCGGTCCCGTGCAGGGGACCCGGACTGGTCGCGAACGATCGTGGTGATCCGGCGCATCCGGGGGAAGCCGGAGAACCCAGTGGTATCGGAGCCAGCGCCGCTGGCATAGAGCGTCGCCAGCCGGGTGTAGCGGGGATCCGCCCGAACCAGCTCCAAGCGGTCCTGGGCGACGCCGGCCGAGACGACCCGGATCGACGACCCGGTCATCCCCTTCGTGAATTCGGTCGAGAACCGGGCGAAGGTGGTCGTGATCAGGACCAGAATCACCACCGCGAGCAGGACTTCGACCAGGGTGAAGCCGCGACGTGGCTGCGTCAATTGACCCTCCGCCAGCTGCCAGTGCTCAGGGAAAAGAGGGTGGGGCGCCCGGTGGACCGGACGACCGAGATGGCACGACAACGCTTGCAGGATGCGTCAGGAAGCGCGGAGGTGAGGTAGATGGTACCGCCCCGGGAGGCGGAGCCATCCCGTCGAAAAATGATCGTCGAGATCTCGGTCGGGTCGGAGGGGCCCGGGACATTGGCCGCCGACCCCTGGGTCAGCCGGGCTGGCTCATCCAAGACGACCGTTCGGACCCGTTCGCCGCTCCCGACCGCGCCATTGTTGTCGGCGTCTTCATGGATCTGGATCCGTTGGGGGTCGACGACCACGAAGCGGACATTGGCCTGCAGGGTCACGGCAAGTCGCTGTGCCTTGCTCACTTCCGTGATGACTTCCCGTGCCGTGGCGTCGGTCCGATACCGCTGCCAATCGAGCTTCGACGCGGCGATCCCGGAGAGAATGCCGATCATGACGATCACAATCAACAGCTCGATCAGGGTGACGCCGAGGCGCCCGCCCGGGCCGTGGAGGCTTGGGCGGAGGGGCTGACGTTTCATGATGCATCGAGCAATGGTGGCCAATTTCCCTGCCTCTGGATGGAGCCGACTGCCGGGAGCCGTTAACTTCCCGCTCGCGAACACGGGCTACCCTCCTCCACCTCTGCTAGTTTCGGACCATGGCTGATCTGACTTTAATGGACAAGCTGGTCTCCCTGGCCAAGCGCCGGGGCTTCGTCTTCCAATCCTCGGAAGTCTACGGTGGGCTGGGCTCGGTTTGGGACTACGGCCCGCTCGGCGTGGAACTCAAGCGTAACGTCAAGGACCGCTGGTGGCGCTCCCTGGTGCACGCCCGGGACGACATCGAGGGGCTGGATGCCGCCATCCTGATGCACCCCAAGGTCTGGGAGGCCTCCGGCCACGTGGCAGGCTTCACCGACCCCATGGTCGATTGTCGCACCTGCAAGGGCCGCTTTCGGGCGGACAAGCTGGCAGATGCCCGTTGTCCGCAGAAGCCGAGCAAGGGGCCGGGGGAGCATTCTGCCTGCGACCTGACCGAGCCCCGGCTCTTCAATCTGATGTTCAAGACGTTCATGGGCCCCGTGGAGGACACGGCGGCAGTCGTCTACCTCCGGCCGGAGACGGCCCAGGGCATCTACGTCAACTACCTGAACGTCTTGAACAGCTCACGCCAGAAGATTCCGTTCGGGATCGCCCAGGTCGGGAAGGCGTTCCGCAACGAGATCACGCCGGGCAACTTCATCTTCCGAACCCGCGAGTTCGAGCAGATGGAGATGCAGTTCTTCGTGCGGCCCGGCAGCGATATGGAATGGTTCGAGCAGTGGCGTGCCATCCGCATGCAGTGGCATCACGACCTCGGCCTCACGCCGAGCAAGTTGCGCTGGCATGAGCACGGACCGGGCGAGCTCGCGCACTACGCCAAGGCGGCCTACGACATCGAGTATGAATTCCCCTTCGGCTGGCAGGAGATCGAGGGGATTCACAATCGCGGGAACTTCGACCTCGGCCGCCATCAGGAACACTCGGGGAAGAAGCTCGAGTACTTCGATCCGGTGGCGAACGAGCGTTTCCTGCCCTACATCGTCGAGACCTCTGCGGGCGCCGATCGCGTGACGCTGACCCTGATGGCCGATGCCTATCGGGAAGAGGACGTCGAGGGCGAGGTGCGTGTCGTGCTCGGCTTTCATCCACGCATCGCGCCCATCAAGGCGGCGGTGCTGCCGTTAACCAAGAAGGATGGCTTGCCCGAGGTCGCCGACGCGCTGTATCACGACGTGAAGCGCCGCTACCCGGCGTTCTATGATGACAGCGGCGCGATCGGCCGACGGTACCGTCGGCAGGACGAAGTCGGCACGCCGTGGTGTTTCACGATCGACCATGACACGCTGACGGATCGCACCGTAACCGTACGCCACCGTGACTCGATGCAGCAGGAGCGTATCGGCCTCGACCAGGTCGTTGCCTGGGTGGCCGCCAAGCTGGAGGGATGACCATGGCGAAGCACGCAGCACATCGGACCATCGGGACGCACCGTCTGCGCCCGGAAAGTCTGATGATGGGGTATGGCTACGATCCGACGTTGTCGGAGGGTGCCATCAAGTGCCCGATCTTCCAGACATCCACCTTTGTCTTCGAGAGCGCCGAGGCCGGCAAGGCCTTCTTCGAAGTGGCCTACGGACTGCGTGAGGCGAGCCCCGGCGAGGTGCCGGGGCTCATCTATTCCCGCCTCAACAATCCCGACCTCGAGGTGCTGGAGGATCGGCTCTGCCTCTGGGACGAGGCCGAGAGCTGCGCGGTGTTCAGCAGCGGCATGGCCGCCACGACGACGGCGTTGATGGCCTATCTCCGTCCCGGCGACGTGGTCATCTACAGCGCGCCGATCTACGGTGGCTCCGATCACTTTCTGCATCATGTGCTGCCCACCTGGGGGGTGACCGCCCTCGCGCTGCCGGCGGGTGAACCGGCGGGGAGCCACGAGGCGCGGCTGCGCACCGAGCTGGCCGGCCGTCCGCTTGGCGCCGTGCTGCTCGAGACGCCCGCCAACCCGACCAATGGGCTGATCGACATCGCCGCGGTCGTGGCGATGACCCGCCGCCTCGAGACGCCTGGTCGTCACGCGCCGGTGATGGTCGACAACACCTTCCTCGGGCCGCTGTGGCAGCAGCCCCTTCGCCACGGCGCCGACCTTGTGCTCTATTCGGCCACCAAGTTCATCGGCGGCCACAGCGACGTCATCGCCGGTGCGGCCCTCGGCAGCCGGGCGATGATGGGGCCGGTGCGCGGCCTGCGCACGTTCCTCGGCTCGATGCTGTCGCCGATGGATGGCTGGTTGCTGATGCGCTCGCTCGAGACGCTCAAGATGCGGATGACCGCGGCGATGAAGAACGCGCGGCACGTCGCGCGCTACCTCAAGTCCCATCCGAAGGTGGCGTCGCTCCACTACCTCGGCGAGATGGGCACGGACCATCCGATGCACGACGTCTACGAGCGCCAATGCTCCGGCCCCGGGTCGTTGATCGCGTTCGAGGTGCCCGGTGGGGAGGCGGCCGCCTTCCGGGTCCTCAACGCGATGCAGCTCGCCAAGCTGGCGGTCTCGCTAGGCGGCACCGAATCGTTGGTGGAGCATCCAGCCTCGATGACGCACGCCGATGTCGCGAAGGCGGATCAGGCGCGCTATGGCATCACGCCGGGGCTGATCCGTCTCTCCGTGGGCGTCGAACACTACGAGGACCTGATCGCCGACCTCGCGCAGGCGCTCGAGCACGTCTGAGGGCCAGTGAAGCTTGCCGACTTCGAGCGGATGATCCGCCGGATGAGCGCCGCAGTGCCGGACGAATATTTCGACGGCGTGACGGAAGTTGTGGTCTCGCCGCGCGCGGTGCCGCACCCGACGCGCGCCGAGATCTACACGCTCGGCGAATGCATCCCGCTGCCACTGGAGCAGGAAGCGCCTGAGGCGGTCCAGAGCCGGGTGGTGCTCTATCACGGCTCCTTCCTGGCCCTCGCCCAACTCGACCCGACGTTCGACTGGGAGCAGGAGGGGTGGGAGACGCTCACCCATGAGCTGCGGCACCATGTCGAATGGCGCGCGCGCGGGGACGATCTCGAGGCCCTCGATCGGGCGGCCGAGGCGAACTACGCCCGTCAGGACGGCGACCCGTTTGACCCGCTCTTCTTCCTCGATGGGGATGCCCCCGTGGCGGACGTCTATCAGGTCGAGGACGACTGGTTCCTCGACCTGGTCGTGCGCCACGTCCCCTCGGCGGTGCGCTTCAACTGGCACGGTGCGCGGTACGTGGCGGAGGTGCCGCCAGAGACCTCGCTTCCCGCCTATCTTCTGGTGGATGGTGTGGACGAGCCGCCGCCGGGCGACCTGATCCTCGTGCTGCGGGTCAAACCGCGGCTGTTCGACCTCTTCCGTTCCCGCCCCTTGCATCAGGGTGCGGTGCAGGCGGTCTCCGACACCCGCGACGAGGTGCCCTGATGGTGTTCAACGTGACGACCTCCCTCGACGCCGACGACGTGATCAGCCGCGCCAAGCGATTCTTCGCGGAGCGGGTGCCCCATCACGCGGCGTTTCCGGAAAAGGAGGGCGCCACCTGGCTGGTCCTCCGAGGGCAGGGCGGGGAAGAGATCGCACTCGCGACCACGCTGGTGGATGGTGCCACCCGAGTGCGTGCCTCGACGCTGCTCTTCGATCATGCGGTGGACCGCTTCCTCAGTACGCTGCCCCCGGCCGAGGTCTCCATATGAGCAGCGGCGACCTGCCGATCCGCGTGATGGTCCACGAGGCGTGGGATGAGATTCCGCTGTCGGTAACGCCGGCGACGACGGTCCGCGAGATCAAACAGCGCGCACTGACCGCCGCCCGCGTCGTCGAGTCGGCCGAGGCCTTCCTGGTCAAGTTCCGTGGCGCCGAACTGGCTGATGAGTCGCGCACGGTGGCGCAGAGCGACTTCCCGGCCGGTGCACCGCTGATCGTCCTGCGGCGCGCGCGTCGCCCGGTGCACTGAAGAGCCCGTCCACCATGCTGGTCGTGACGGCAGCGGACTGCCTGGCGCATGACCCTGGTCGCGGCATGCCGGAACAACCGGCGCGCCTGCGCACGGTGCTGCAGCGCCTCGCCGCCGCGGGGGTCGCCGTCGTTGAGGCCCCTCCCGCGCCCGCCGAATGGTTGGCCACCCTGCATGACACCGACTATCTCCGCGAGTTCGAGGCGATGAGCCGACGGGGCGCAGGGGACTATGGCCCCGATTGCCCGGTCGGCCCGGCCACGTGGCGCGCCACCCTGGCCGCGGGTGGCGCCGCGCGCGCTGCCTTGGCCCATGCTTTGGCCGGGGCCGGACATGCCTTCGCCGCCATCCGACCACCAGGGCATCACGCCCTTCGGTCGACGGCGATGGGCTTCTGTTACGCGAACCACATCGCGCTGCTCGCGGCCGAGGGCCGACGCGAGGGTCGCGAGCGCGTGCTGATTGTCGATTGGGATGTGCATCACGGCAATGGCACGCAGGCGCTCGTCGAGCACGACCCGACCATCCGCTTCATCTCGATGCACCAGTCACCCTGGTGGCCAGGGACAGGCTCGGCGGACGAGCGTGGCGTCGGCAACATCTTCAACGTGCCACTGCCGCCCCAGCTGGTGGCAACCAACTACCTCGAGGCGCTGTGGGATGCCGTCACCGTCGCGACCGTCGATTGGCGCCCTGATCTGGTACTGATTTCGGCAGGGTATGACAGCATGGCGGGTGACCCGCTCGGTGGCTTCACGCTCGAACCACCCCACTACGCCGAGTGGGTCAACCGCATGCGCACGGCCTTCCCGGCCACCCCGATCGTCGCGTTGATGGAGGGAGGCTACCTCCCGGCGCGGCTCGCCAACGGGGTGCTGGCGACGGTCGAGGCGCTCGCCTAAGCTTCCCTCATGACCCTCCGCCTCAGCACCGAGCTCCTCGCGCTCCGCACCCGTCATCCGTTCATCATCGCGCGCGGCGGCCAGAGCGACTATCGCACCGTGATGGTGAAGATCACCGATGACGACGGCGTGGAGGGCTGGGGCGAGGCGGCTGCCACGCGCTTCTACGGCGAGACGCTGGAGACGGTGCAGGCCGCCCTCACGACCTACGGCCCGCTGCTCGGCGACGACCCGCACCAACTCGAGGCGATCGAACGTCGACTGGAGGTCACCCTCCGCCGGAATGCGGCGGCACGGGTGGCCATTTCGGCGGCCCTGCATGACCTCGTGGGCAAGCGCCTCGGCGTCCCCCTGTGGCGCTACTGGGGCCTCGATCGGGCTGCCGCCCCGCGGTCAACGTTCACCATCGGCATGGACACGCCGGAGATGATCCGCCTGAAGGTGGCTGAAGCGGCCGAGTATCCCATCCTGAAGATCAAACTCGGTGGCCCGGACGACCTCACGCTGCTGCGCACCATCCGCGACGTGACCGACAAGGAACTGCGCGTCGATGCGAATTGCGGCTGGACGCCAGTGCACACGGTCCGCATGCTCCCGGTGCTCGAGGAGTTCGGGGTGACGGTGCTCGAGCAGCCGGTCGCGCCTGACGATCTCGACGGGCTGGCCCACATCCATCATCACGCGCGTATCCCGCTGATCGCCGACGAGAGCTGTGTCACGTCGGGTGACATTGCCCGATTGGTGGGCCGCGTCGATGGCATCAATATCAAGCTGGCGAAGTGCGGCTCCCTGCGCGAGGCGCTGCGGATGATCGCCATCGCCCGCACCCACCAGATGACGGTGATGGTCGGCTGCATGATCGAGTCCTCACTCGGCATCACGGCGGCGGCCCACGTCACGCCACTGGTCGATATCGTCGACCTTGATGGTGCCGCACTATTGTCGCAGGATCCATTCGTCGGGGCCGGCATCGCGGGCGGGCAGGTGACGCTGCCGGATGCCCCCGGGTTGGGCGTGACGCGACGATGACCGACCGGTACGCGCAGGTCGCCCTGCCGCTGCCACTCGCCGAGCCGTACCGCTATCGGATCCCGGCCACCCTCGCCGATCGCGCGCTCCCCGGGGCGCGCGTCGTCGTTCCGGTCCGACGCGAGGAGCTGATCGGTATCGTCACGGCGGTGGATGTTCCGCCGCCGCCGGCCGCCGCGCGGGACATCCTTGCCGCACCCGATCTCGACGTCGCACTCCCGGCGCCGCTCCTGGCGTTGGCGGCCCGGGCGGCGCGCTACTACGGGGCACCACCGGGGCTGATGCTGCGGGCGATGCTGCCCGCGGCGCTCTGGGGGCAGTCGACGCTCCAATTGCAGCTTGAGACCGGGTGGCGGCAGATTGCCGGCGGCACCGCGGGCGACCTGGTCGCGTGGCTCGATCGGCGCGGTGGCAGCGGGACCATCCAGGCTGCGAGTCGTGCGCTCAAGAAGCCGCTCTGGGAAGCGGCCGACCGGTTGCAGCGCGTCGGGGCGCTCTCGTTCGCGGTGGTGCCGCCGGACACCGATGGCGGCACGGCGACGACCCGCACGGCAGCGATCCTCGGCGACGCGTTGCCGCTGCTGGCTCGCGACAGCCACTTTGCCCGCAAGCCGGCGCAGCGCAAGCTC
>JBBQJU010000101.1:0-8817 GCA_038326215.1 Gemmatimonadales bacterium
GGGCGCATGGCCCGATACCGCGGCCACTTCTACAACTGGTATGACCTGCGGACGCTCGATGTGCTGCAGCCCGCCTACATCTCCACGGTGGACAGCGGCAACCTCGCCGGCCACCTGATCGCGCTGCGGCAGGCCTGCCTCGTGATGGCTGGGGCGGACGACTTCCGTGCGCGCCTCGAGGCGATCGCGGAGCGGGCGTATGGGCTGGCCATGGCAATGGAGTTCTCCTTCCTCTACGACGAGGATCGGCAGCTGCTCTCGATCGGCTTTCAGGAAGGCAGTCACGCACTCGACCCCTCGTCGTATGATCTCCTCGCCTCGGAGGCGCGACTGGCCTCCTTCGTGGCCATCGCCAAGAACGACATCCCGGTGGAGCACTGGTTCCGGTTGGGCCGCTCGCTGACGCGGGCCTCGGGGGTGACGGCGCTGGTCTCGTGGAGCGGGAGCATGTTCGAGTATCTGATGCCCGCGTTGGTGATGCGCTCCTTTCCCGCGACGCTGCTCCATCAGAGCTGTCATGGCGCGGTGGCGCGGCATGTGGCGTACGGCGTCGCGCACGGGCTGCCCTGGGGGGTCAGTGAAAGCGCCTACAACCTGCGCGATCGCCACCTCACCTATCAGTATCGTGCCTTCGGAGTCCCCGATCTCGCACTGAAGCGCGGGCTCGGCCGGGACTTCGTGGTCGCGCCGTATGCCTCCGCACTCGCCATGCACGTGGACGCGCCGAACGCGCTGGCCAACCTGCGGTTGCTGGAACGGGAGGGCGCCCTCGGAACCTATGGCTTCCGTGACGCCATCGACTACACCCGCCCCGTCCCCGGGGAACGACTCGCCGTGGTGCAGTCGTTCATGGCGCACCATGTCGGCATGGGGTTGGTGGCCTTCACGAACACGCTCCGCGACGAGCTCTGGCACCGGCATTTTCACGCCGATCCCTTGGTGCAGGGCGCGGAACTTCTGCTCCACGAACGGATTCCCCGACGGGTCGTGTTCCAGGATACGCAGACGACCCAGACCGCCGAGGCGCGACCGACGGTCGATGCGGAGCGGCCGTCGATCCGCACCGTCCACCAGCCGGAATCCGAGGCGCCACGCATCGCGCTGCTGGGACGCCTGCCCTACACCATCATGGTGAGCAGCGGCGGCGGTGGCTACAGTCGATACGAGGGGTTGGCGGTGACGCGCTGGCGGGCCGACGGCACCCGCGATGCGACGGGACAGTTCTGCTACCTGCGGGACATCACCACCGATCGGCGCTGGTCAACGGCGCACCAACCGATGTGCGTGCCGGCGGATTGGAGTCACGCCATTCTCGCGAGTGACCGTGTCACCTTCCATCGCGGCGACGGCGACATCGAGAGCCGGACCGAGATCTGCGTGGTGCCGGATGATTCGGCCGAAGTCCGTCGGGTGACGGTGACCAATCATGGCGACGTCTCGCGCGACATCGAACTGACGAGTTATGGAGAAATCGTCCTGGCCCCCGCGGCCTCGGATCGAGCGCACCCGGCCTTCTCGTCGCTCTTCGTGCAGACCGAATGGCACCCCTGGTGCAGTGCCATCACGGCGACGCGCCGTCCGCGATCCGTGGGTGAGGCGGTGCATTGGTGTGTGCACGTGGTCGCGACCAGTGCGGAGATCGTCGGCAGTGTCAGTTGCGAGAGCGACCGCGCACAGTTTATCGGCCGCGGCCGTACACTGCGCGACCCCGCAGCGATCCACCTCGACGGCGCGCTCTCGGGCACCACCGGCCCAGTGCTCGACCCCGTCTTCGCGATCCGGCTCCGGATCCGGCTCGCGCCAGGGCAATCCGGCTCGGTGGCCTTCACGACGCTGGTGACGACGACCCGGGCGCGGGCGTTCGAACTGGCCGGGCGCTACCACGACCCCCACGCTGCGCAGCGCGCGCTCGATCTGGCCTGGACCGCGACGCAGGCCGAATTGCGCGAGTTGCAGGTCACGCCGCTCGCCGCGTCGCTCTTCCAGGATCTCGCCGGGCACATCTTCTTCTCGACCGGTGCGTTCCGGGCGCCTCAGGAGGAACTCTTCCGCAGCCGAGGCTCCCAGCCACTCCTCTGGGCGCATGGCATCTCTGGCGACTGGCCCATTCTCCTTGCGACCATCGACGTGGAGGAGGGGATGTCCACCCTCCGGGAGTTGTTCGCGGCGCACCACTACTGGCGCCGTCGCGGGATGATGGTCGACCTGGTGGTGCTGAATTCGCAGGCATCAACCTACTTGCAGGCGGTCAACGACAGCATCACCGCGATGATGTTCTCGCTCGGTGAGACGAGCGTCCTCGATCGGCCGGGCGGCGTCTTCCTGCGCCGGGCCGACCAGCTGGGGGCCGCCGATCTGCTGATGTTGCGCACGACCGCGCGCGTGCTGATCCGCTGTGATGGTCGCTCGCTCGAGACCATCCTTCGCGACGTGGCAGCGCAGGGCAGCTCGTCGCCGACCGCCGAGCCGGAACGTCGGTCCCCTGCGCCGCGCTCCAGCATACTGCGCACGATGCGCGGCAGCCGGGTGCGTCAATGGCTTCGGACGCCGCTCTTCAACGAACCGGCGCCCCACGATCCGGCGCGCACGACGGTCGGGGCGCCGGACCGGCCGAGCAGCGGCCCGGCTGGTGCCGAGTTGCGTCTCGACAACGGGGTGGGCGGCCTCACGCCGGAGAATGACTACCAGATTCACGTGCAGGGTGATGACCTGCCGCCCGCACCGTGGGTCAATGTGGTCGCCAATCCGCTTGGTGGCTTCGTCGTCAGTGAGCGCGGCGCCGGCTTCACCTGGGCCGGCAACAGCTACTTCTATCGTCTTACGCCGTGGCACAACGATCCGGTCAGCGACCCGATCAGCGATGTTCTCTATCTGCGCGATGAGGAGAGCGGCGACCTCTGGAGCGCGACCCCAGCGCCGCTCGGTGACGATATCCCCTTCGTCGTCCGCCACGCGCCGGGGCGCACCGTGTTCAGCCACGAGCACCGTTCCATTGCCTCGGAACTGACCCTCGGAATGATCGAGGGGACCGCGATCCGCGTCTCGCGACTTCAGCTGACCAATCACGGCGCGACACCTCGGCGGCTCTCCATCACGGCCTATGTGGAGTGGACCCTCGGTGTGCTGCGCGAGCAGACACAATTCCACGTGCGTACCGAATTCGTCCCGTCACTGCAGGCGATCCTGGCACGCAATCCGTTCGATCCGCAGTTCGCCGACCGAGTCGCCTTCTGTGCCCTGAGCGAAACGGTGACGTCGCATACCGGTGATCGCCACGCCTTCCTTGGAGCCAACGGTACCGTGGCACACCCGGCCGCACTCGGCGGCGCCCCAGGAGGTGGGCTGGCGCTCATCGGGCGCACGGGGGCCGGGATGGACCCGTGCGCGGCACTCCACACGGTGGTCACCCTGGCACCTGGCGAGACGCACGACGTCGTGATGCTGCTCGGGGCCGCCGGGAGTGAGTCGGAGGCACGCGACGCCGTGGCCAGGTGGGCCACCCCCACGGCGGCCCACGATGCGCTGGGCCTCGGCGAAGCGAGCTGGGCGGCCAGGCTCTCGGTGGTCTCGGTCTCGACCCCGGAGCCGTCGCTCGATGCCCTGCTCAACCGGTGGCTGCTCTATCAGACGCTGGCATGTCGACTCTGGGCTCGCTCGGCGCTCTATCAGAGTGGCGGCGCCTATGGATTTCGCGACCAGCTGCAGGACGTGATGGCGTTGATGATCGCCGAGCCGGGGATGGCGCGAGCGCACATCGTGCGCGCCGCAGGGCGGCAATTCGTCGAGGGGGACGTCCAGCATTGGTGGCATGCCGAGAGCGGGCGCGGCACCCGAACGCGCTTCTCGGATGATCTGGTCTGGCTTCCCTATGTCGTCGATCACTATCTGCGGGTGACCGGTGACCGTTCCGTCCTCGACGAGCTAATACCGTTCCTCACGATGCGCGCACTGGAACCGCACGAGGAAGAACTCTACGACCAGCCGCGCACCAGCAACGAGGTGGGCACCATCTATGAGCATTGCCTCCGTGCCCTCCGCAAGGCATCCACGCGCGGGCCGCATGGTCTGCCGTTGATCGGCACCGGCGACTGGAATGACGGGATGAGTCGAGTCGGCGTCGGCGGCACCGGCGAGAGCATCTGGCTGGGATGGTTTCTGGTGACTGTGGCGCGTGCCTTTGCGGACCACGCCGACGCGCGGGAGGACCACGCCGTCGGGGCAACCCTGCGAGCGCAGGCCACGGCCTACGTCGAGGCGATCGAAACGCACGGATGGGACGGCGACTGGTATCGGCGCGCCTACTTCGACGATGGCACCCCGCTCGGCTCGGCCAGCAGCGAGGAGTGTCGCATCGATGCGATCGCGCAGAGCTGGAGCGTGCTCTCGGGTGCGGCCCTGCCGGAGCGGCAGGCCAAGGCGATGCGCTCGCTCGAGGAGCAGTTGGTACGAGACGATAGCCGGCTGATCATGCTGCTGACACCGCCGTTCGATCGCGGCACCACGGATCCAGGCTACATCAAGGGCTATCTGCCCGGTGTCCGCGAGAATGGTGCGCAGTACACCCATGCGGCGCTGTGGGCGGTCCTTGCTGTGGCCGAACAGGGCCGCGGTGCCCGCGCCCTTGAGCTCTTTCAGATGCTCAACCCGCTGATGCATGCGCGAACGGCCGAGGAAGTCGCGATCTACAAGGTCGAGCCTTACGTCGTGGCCGCCGATGTGTACACGGTCGCCGGGCAGCTCGGGCGCGGGGGCTGGACGTGGTACACCGGTGCCGCCAGCTGGATGTATCGCGTCGGCCTGGAAGCCATCCTCGGGTTCCGCAAGCGGGGTGACGCCTTCACCATCGCGCCGACGGCGCCTCCTGCCTGGCCGGTGTACTCGATTGACTACCGCTTCGGCGCGAGCCGCTATCACATCGAGGTCCGCAACCCGGACGCGTTAACGGCCGGTCGGATGCGACTCACTGTTGACGGGGTCCCTGTCACGAGTGGCGAGGTGCCACTGATCGATGACGGGCGTGCGCGACAGGTCGTCGCCGTGCGCGTCGGGTAATTTCGGGTCCCGACCGCGCGCGCCTACTTCGCCCGCTTCCCAGTGATTGGCTGGGGCCCGCCCATGGTGACGTCGAGCCCTTCGATCGTGCGATCGATCGTTCCTTTCAGCGTGTCGCCGTCGACCTCGAAGCGGTAGGTACTGACCGCCTTTCTGGTCGATTCCTCGCCATTCGTGTTGAGCGTGGCCGTCGAGGCGTAGCTGAAGGCGACCGTGTCGGCTGCCAGCTTGGCGGCCATCCGGGCCGCTGGCCTCGGCGGTCTCCCCTCGAACGGCTCCATGGTCAACGTGGCGATAAGCGAATCGCCAACGGCGGTGACTGTCATAGTCCCCTTGCCCATGATCACGGTCGGCTCGTCGTTCTCGACACGCATGCCAACGGGGAGCGAAAGGTTCCAGTTGCCGACGAGGGGGTGGGATTGGGCGGTCAGCGCGGCCGGCAGCAGGAGCAGGGCAGCGATCAGGGCGGGACGGCGCATGGCAGGGCGACTCCGGAAGTGGGGGTCATGAGCGGACCTCTGAAAGATGCCTGACCCAGCGCGACAGTCGCGACCGCATCCCCCGACGTGGCGATACCTTTACCTCAATGCCCAATCCTCTGATCGCTCTCTGGTCCGCCCCGCCTATGCGTCTGCGCGTTGCCATCCTGCTGCTGCTGGTCGGTTGTGGGGGCGCCGTGCCGATCGTGGCCCCACCGCCACCACCGCCCGCTCTCCCGGTTGGCATCCCGGTCTTCGGGCGCAACCAGTACATCGAATACATCCCTGGCGACTTGGCCGTCATCATCAGCGTGCCGCACGGCGGCGCGCTGGTGCCGTCGGAGATTCCCGATCGGACCATCGGCACGACGGTGACCGACGCGAACACGGTCGAGCTCGGTCGGGCCATCTCGGCTGCGCTCACGGTGCGGACTGGACGCACGCCCCACCTGATCATCAGCCATCTCAAGCGCACCAAACTCGACCCGAATCGCGAGGTCGTCGAAGGCGCGGCCGGCAACGTCTCGGCCATCACCGCGTGGGGCGAATTTCAGTCCTTCATCGACACGGCGGCGAGCACGGCGGTTCGGCAACGTGGCTTCGCGCTCTACATCGACCTGCACGGGCATGGTCATCCCATCGCGCGATTGGAGCTGGGCTACCTGCTCTCCGCCACCACGCTCGGCCGCAGCGATGGGCAACTCAACACCGGCTACCTCACGCAGAGCAGTCTGCGGGCGCTTCCGACGCTGCAGCGCCCCTTCGCGGAGATCCTGCGGGGCGAGAGCTCGCTCGGCGGGATGCTCGCTGCGGCGGGATATCCCTCGGTGCCGAGCCCGGCCATGCCCTCACCCGGGAACGACCCGTATTTCGATGGCGGCTACAACACGAGCCGGCACACGGTGGCCGGCGTGGTGGGACTGCAGATCGAGAGCAACTACACCGGGGTCCGCGACAACGACGCCAGCCGCCGAGCGTTCGCGACGGCGCTGGCGGCGGCCCTCGACGAGTGGGTGCAGCTGCACGTCCGAAAGGGCTGGTAGGGAGGGACACCGCCGCGCAGGTGCCCCTCGTTGGTGCACTGCGTACTACTGCCCGTCGTCGGGGACACCCACCGGGGCGGCCCGACCGACCGGCGGTGGACCGAGTTCATCGGTCCCTGGCACCAGCGGTCCGAGGCCGGCCGACTTGAGGGCCGCGTTCACCGGCGGCAGTAGCGTGGCAAGGTGGCGCTTGAAGCGCAGCAGTTCCCGCTGCAGTTGCGGCACCAGTTCGTTCCAGACATCATAGGCCTGCGGCGGTGGCCGGCGTTCACCGCTCGCCACGAAACCGGAGAGCGCGCCGATCTGGTTGTTGAGTCGGATCGGATAGTTGAGCGGGTCCTGTCCCGCCTGGTTCTTGGTCTGGTAGAGCGCCTCTTCCACCTTGGTGATGCTGTCGCCGAGCACTCGGACCGCCGCCGTGAACGCCTCGGGCACGCCCGCGGTCATCAACTTCTTCATGCTGTCGACCTGGTAACGGATGTTCCGGATGGTGCGCACGACATTGTTGGCCGCGGAGACCGTGTCACGGATCCGGAGCAGGAAGTTCACCTGCTCCACCACATCGGCTTCGGTCGCGGTGGTGAGCGCCGCCTTCTGCACATGGACGGTTTGCGTCTGCGGCGCGCCGCCGTCGACCGTCATCCGGACCGTGTACATCCCCGGTGCGCCGGTCGGGCCGTTGAGTCCGTTGCCGCTCCAGTAAATCGCACCGCGGAAGTCCGTGCCGCTGGGGTAGCGGATCGCGAGGTCAGTGCTGTTGAGCCCCTGCGCATTGCCGACCCGAGCCGGCGCACCACCCGCGCCCCGGCCGCCTCCCCCACCGCCGCCGCGGCCACCCGTTCCACCGCGGCCGGTCGGCACACTGTCGGCGCTCGACACCTTCTGCAGCACCGTGCCCTTCGGATCGAGGACTTCGAGCACGACGGTTTGCCCCGGCTTCGCGAGCCAGTACTCGACCTTCACGCTGCCGGCGCTGCGATAGGTCGTGCCCGGCTGGTACAGATGTGCGGTGGTGGTCGCAGGCTTCTGGTCGGCCTGCCGCAGCCGGGCGATTCCTTCCATGGCATAGAAACCACGCCCCATCGTCGCGATGACGATGTCATCATCACGGAGCGCGATGTCGTGCACCGAGACCGGCGGGAGGTTGAGCTTGAGACTCTGCCAGTGGGCGCCCGCGTCATACGAGATGTACATGCTGCGTTCGGTCGCCGCGTAGAGCAGGCCGGGGCGCTGCAGGTCTTCGCGGATGGCGCGGGTGAATTCCGTGGCCGGGATGCCGGTGACGATCTTCGTCCACGTCAGGCCGTAGTCCGTGGTCTTGTAGAGGTATGGCGCGAAGTCGTCCATCTCGTAGCGGTTCGCGGCGAGGTACATCGTGCCCGCGGCGACGTGTGATGGTTCGATGATCGAGATCCGCGTCCACTTCGGGAGATCCTTCGGCGTGACATTGCGCCAGACGGGCTTGGGGACGTTGACGTTGCGCGTGATGTACACCAGCCCGTCGTCCGAGCCGGTCCAGACCAACCCGCGTGCCACCGGCGACTCGGCCAGCGCGAAGATGGTCCCGTAATACTCGACCGACGTCTGGTCCTTAGTGAGCGGGCCACCCGACGCGCCGAGCGTGGCCGGATCGTTCCGCGTCAGGTCGGGCGAGGCGATGATCCAGTGCTGGCCCAAGTCCGTGGAGCGGAAGAGGACATTGCCCGAGGTGTAGAGTGTCTTCGGATCATGCGGCGAGTTCATGATCGGGAAGGTCCACTGCATCCGGTACTTCGAGTCCTGCGCGTCGTGGCCCATCGGGTTGAGCGGCCACGGGTCGAGGCGCATCGACTGCCCGGTGCGCTTGTTCTGCATCTGCAATACGCCGCTGTAGTTGCCACCGAAGGTGACATCCGGATCGAGGGGATCGGACGTGACGTAGCCCGACTCGCCGCCGGCACCGCTATAGCGCGTGGTGAACGTGTACTGGCTTGCGGGCACGGCGGGCGCCGCGCCGGCCGCGCCGGCCGCGCCGCGTCCACCACCCGGAGCTGCGCCACCGCTGCCGCCGAAGCCGCGTCCGCCGGCCCCTGCCGCGCGGATCGGGAAGCAGTCGACCCCACCATCCTGCTCCGCGCCGCAGACGTCGTACGGCGAGGCGTTCGTCAGGTGCACGTGGTAGTACTGCCCGGTCGGGATGTTGGCCCGTGTCTGCACGCCGGCGAGCGAAATCCCGATCCCGGGGTCGCCAGCGACCGCGATCC
>JBBQJU010000102.1:0-8816 GCA_038326215.1 Gemmatimonadales bacterium
GTTGTCCGCTGTGCCGCCGACACGGTAGGGCTTGTCGAGGAAGAGGTCCCACACGGTGCCGAGGGCGTTGATCTCGAACTCGAAGTAGCGGAGCGTGTCGCCGTCGGGATCGATGAACCACTCGAAGTCATGGTCGTGGAAGATCACCGCATCGCGGGTGGTCAGCGTGGCCCACAGGTCTGGTTCTTCGAGTTCCGCGGCGATGTAGAGGTTGTCCGCGTCCCACGCGAGCTTCATCCGCGTTCGCCGGGTTGGGGCCGGCTTCGCGTCACCCTCGATATCCACGAACGCCTCACTCCAGGGCACGGCACGCCACGCGAACTCATCGAGCTGGCCATCGATGACGGGTGCCGTGACCAGATGCGGGGCCTTGTAGCTGCGCGGTGGGGTCTGGGCGGCGGCGGGAGTGACCCCGAAGCCGACGAGCAGCGCCAGCAGCTGCACACGGTGGTCCATCCACGCTCCTTAGTGTCCGAGCAGGTGCCGCAGGGCGCCCTCGAGCAGTGGGTACCGGAACTGGTAGCCGCTCTCAATCAGCACGTCGGGGCGCACCTGCGTGCTGGCGAGCAGGGTGGCCTCAGCCATCTCGCCGAAGAGAAGCTTGAGTGCAATGGCCGGAACGGGCAAGCACGCGGGTCGATGCAGTACGCGGCCAAGGGTGGTCCCAAAGTCGGCATTGCGTACCGGGGTTGGTGCGACGGTGTTGACGGCACCGATGATCTCCTCGTGCGCCAGCAGATGATGCAGCGCCCCGAGCACGTCGTCCAGTGCGATCCAGCTCATCCACTGGTGGCCGCCGCCGAGTGGGCCACCGAGGCCGAGTCGGGCCGTCGGCAGCATCTTCGCCAGTGCGCCACCTTCCGGCGTGAGAATGATGCCGAAACGTGGGTGGACCACCCGGATGCCGGCGGCTGTGGCCGGCGCGGCCGCCGCTTCCCATGCCTGGCTGAGCTGCCCGAGAAAATCATCGGCCAACGTGCTGTGCTCGGTCAACACCTCATCGCCGCGATCGCCATAGATCCCGATGGCGGAGACGGAGATCAAGGTGCGTGGCGGCCGGCCGAGCCCGGCGAGCGTCCGCGCCAGCAGCTGGGTGGGGCCGATGCGACTGTGCCGCAGTGCCTCCTTCCGCGCCGGGGTCCACCGTGCGCCCGCGATGTTTTCTCCCGCCAGATGGATCACCGCATCGAGCCCCTCGAAGTCCGCGGCACGAATGACGCCGGCTTCCGGGTCCCATTGGATCCCGCCGGGCAGCGCGCGGCGCGACACGGGGACGACGGTGTGTCCCTGGGCTGTGAGAAACGGGGTGAGCGCGGTGCCGACCATCCCGGAGGCGCCGGTGATGGCGATCCGCATCGGGGTGAGCGGGGTGGTCATCTGCTGCTCCAGGTCGTGGCGGGTGACATCGTGACGGAAGCGGAACATCCGATCGAGCTGGCGCCGCAGGAACGGGGCGCCGATCGCCCGCCCGAACGGGCCGCCGGGCAGCCCGATGGTGATGGTGTCCTCGAGTCGGGCGCTGGGGCCGTCCTGCACGAAACGGTGGGCGTGATGCCACGACGTGAACGGCCCACGGCGCTGCACGTCATCGAAGCCGACGCCGGGAATCACCCGCTCGTGTCCGATCACCCAGGTCAATCCGATCGGGCCGCGGTGAATGCGGAGCGTCACCTCCAGTCCATTCTCGAGCGCCTCGCCGCTCCGCGCCAGCACCTCGACGCGTTCCCAGGGCGGTCGCAACCGCTCGAAGGCACCCGGGGCGGCATGCCAGCGCCAGAGGGCATCCGCCGTCGTGGCGATTGGCGTCTGCCGAGCCACCACGAGGGGCCGGCTCATGTCGGTCTCGGCGAGGTGCCGGCGCGCAGCTGTCGGACGAGCAGGACGTCGGTCACGTGCTCCTTGGTGATCAGCCCGACGAAGCGGGCCTCGGCGTCGATGACGGCGAGGGCGTCGCGGCCCGAATCGAACAGCTGCTGCGCGGCCGCGAGCAGCGGGGCATCGACGCGCACCACCTGCGCGTCGCGCGGCGGGACCATGGCGAGCTCCACCGGGGAGTCGATGCCGTGCATGGCGATCCCTTGCAGCACGTCCTCGCGCGTCAGGATGCCCAGCAATTCACCCGTCGGCGACGTGACGGGGAACGCCGACTGCTGCCCGTGCGCGAAGAGCGCGGCCACGTCCTGCAGGCGACGGTGGGGCGCGAGCACGCGGACGTCGCGCGTCGTCAGGCGCGCGGCGGTCTGGTCATCGACCAGATGCCGCTGCTCCACCATCTGCAGTTCCGCCTGCGCCCCGAGGAAGACGAAGAGGGCGATCAGCAGGAGCATGGGTGCGCCGTTGAAGCCCAGCACTGCGAAGCCCACCGCCACCACCTGGCCGGTGCGCGCGGCGATTCGCGTGCCGCGCACGAGGCCGAGTCGCGACGCCAGCAGCGCGCGGAGGACGCGGCCACCATCCATCGGAAAGGCCGGAATCAGGTTGAAGACCAGGAGGATGAGGTTGGTCCAGCAGAGGGATTCGAGGAGCGGCAGGTTGACGAAATCCTGCGGCAGGACGAAGCCGGACCGCAGCCCCACGGCCACCCCGGTGAGCACCACGATCAGCAGCGTCACCGCCGGCCCGGCGAGCGCGATGACCAACTCCTCGCGCGGTTGGTCGGGCATGCTGGCGATGCGTGCCACGCCGCCGATCGGCGTCAGCAGGACATCGGGGGTTCCAATGCCGTAGTGACGCGCCGCGAAGATGTGCCCGAATTCGTGCAAGAGCACCGAGAGAAAGAGCAGCACCAGAAAGGCGAGTTCGTCCGCCGCCCCGGCGGCACCCGCATTGCGCCACCCTTCGTACGCATACCATGCGAGGAGGAGGATCAGCGTGGCGTGGACGCGGACGCGTGTCTCACCCACGCGCCCGAGATTGATCGACCACATCAGGCGGCTCCGCGGTCACGCATCAGGGCCTCGGCCGCACGACGACCGGAGTGCAAGGCGCCATGCAACGAGGCGGTCTCGCGATGATCGCCGGCGACGTAGCAGCCCGCGCGCACCCGCACCGACCGCGCGCTCGGTTCAAGATCGGAGGGGAGTTGGTCCGGTTGGGCGTAGCGAATGCGCTGGAGCCGGAGCAGTCGCCACTGAGCCACGGCGGCGCCGAACCAGGTGGTCGCCTGACGCCGGACCGATCGCTCGAGCGACTCGTCATCCTCGGCGTGCTCGTCGAGCACGGCAATCGTCACCATCGCCTGGCCTGCAGGGGCTGTCATGCTGGACAACTCGGAGGTGACGACGAGGGAATTGATCGGGCCGCTTCCCTCGCCATTCAACAGCAGGTCGCGGCCCTGCCACGGTGCGGTGGGCGCGGCGAAGGCAAGGGAGATGGCGGACCGTGGTCGGGTCGGGGCCGGGAGGCCGAGCAGGGTGGCCGCGATGTCTCCTTCAGTGGCGATGATCATCTCGGAGGCGGGGACGACGCTGCCGTCGTGGAGCCGCACGCCGCCATCCTCAAGCGCCGCGACGGGCCGGTGCAGCTGCACGGTATCGAGCGGGAGCTGCCCGGCCAGTTGCGCGGGAATCGCGCCCATGCCGAGCGCCGGGATCACGGTGTCGCCCTGCGCCATCATCCGCATCACGAAATCGAGCATCCGGCTGGAGGTGGCGAGATCGCGGCCCAGAAAGATGCCGCCCAGCCATGGCTCGAGAAAGGCGGTGGTGAAGTCGGCAGAGAAACCGCACCGGTCAAGGACATGACGCGTCGAGGTCGCGGGTCGTGCGAAGAGCTCGTCGAGTGATCCCTGCAAGGCGCGGTGCCGAAGCCGGAGGATCGTGGCCTTGTCGCGCCACGAGCCCAGCGTGTCGAACAGCGACGCGACCGCGCGGCCCGGACGACGAAAGGGATCGGCCAGCCGATGCCACCCAGAGCCGGTGCGGACGACCGCGCCCGGCTCGAAGGTGCGCAGATCGAGCGCGGCATAGTCGAGGACGTTGCGGCACTCGGGGTAGGCGGTGAGCAGCACCTGAAAGCCGCGATCGATGAGAAAGCCGTCAACGCGGTCCGTCCGCACGCGACCGCCGACGCCGTCACTGGCTTCGAGTACGGTGCAGGGAATGCCGGCTTGCGTGAGGTGTCTCGCCGCCGCCAGCCCGGCCAACCCTGCACCGACAATGACGACCGGTGGGGTCACCCTGGCCGACCGCGCAGTGCCCCGAGGCCCCCATCAACGCCGAGCACCTGACCGGTGGTCCAACTGTTCGCGGGGTCGAGGAACCAGCAGACGGCGGAGGCCACGTCGTCGCCCTCGCCGATCCGCCCCAGCGCGTGCATCGCGGTGGAGGCGGCCAGCGCCGGGGCGCTGCCAGTGATCCGCGCGGTCATGGCGGCGCGCACCAGGCCGGGGGCCACGACATTCACGCGAATCTGCTTGGGGGCATAGGTGGCCGCCGCCGACAGGGCGAGGCCCTCGACGGCGCCCTTGGCAGCGGCGATCGCTTCGTGGTTGGGGAGCCCGGTGCGGACGGCGGCGGTGGAGGCCAGGACGACCGATCCGCCACCCTCCATCGCCCGGACCGCCGCCTTGAGGAGCCAGAAGGCGCTCCAAAGGTTCAGCTGCAGCGTGGTGGCGAACTCCTCGTCCCGGGTCAGGTGGAGCGGCTTGAGGAGGACCGAGCCCACCAGATTGGCGGCCCCATCGAGGCGACCAAAGCGGCTCACCGTCTCCTGGACGGCGGCCTCGATCTGGGCGCCGTCGGTGGCATCGGCCACGATCGGGACGGCACCGCACTCGTCGGCCAGCGCCTCGAGCGCCTCGAGTCGGCGGCCGACCGCCACCACCGTGGCCCCGCGGCGTCGCAGGTGGCGAACCGTGGCACTGCCCGCTGCTCCAGTGGCCCCCATGACCAGCATGACTCGTCCGTCCACGTCCGCGCTCCCTGGGATAGTTGACGGGGATACCCCGCCCGGCGGGTGGTGGTCCGCTATCCCGTGCCACCCGTGCCCATTAGCTTTGTCGCCCCGAGTGTCCGATCACCCTTGGAGTCGCCGATGTCCGTGCACCGCGCCCCGTTTGTTCTCCCCTCCCACGCCGATCCGTCGCGCTGGACGGTCACCGACGCCGAGAAGTTGTACAATATGGCGGGTTGGGGGCTGGGCTACTTCCGGGTGAACGAGGAAGGCCACGTCACGGTGCATCCGGACCGCGCGCCGGAGCACGGGATCGATCTCTACCAGATTGCCACCGACCTGAACGCCCAGGGCGTCGGGCTGCCCCTCCTCCTCCGCTTCTCCGACATCCTGCAGTCGCGCATCGCCGAATTGGCGGAGCGCTTCAGCGGCGCGATCGAGGAGTTCGGCTACGAGGGTGGCTATACCACGGTGTACCCCATCAAGGTCAACCAGCAGCGGCATGTGGTGCAGGAGATCGTCGAGTTCGGGACGCCCTTCGGCGTCGGACTCGAGTGCGGGTCGAAGCCGGAATTGATGGCAGTGCTCGGCCTCCACGAGTCGACGTCGCACCTGGTGATCTGCAACGGCTACAAGGACGAGGAATTCATGCGCCTCGCCCTGATCGGCCAGCAGCTCGGCCATCGGGTGATCATCGTGCTCGAGCAGCTCACCGAGCTTGACGTGCTGCTGAAGGTCGCCGGGGAGATGGGGGTCGAGCCGACCGTCGGCGTGCGGATCAAGCTGGCGACGGAGGGGTCGGGGCGTTGGGCCAAGAGCGGCGGCGAGAAGTCGAAGTTCGGCCTCTCGGCGGTGGAGCTCGTCCGCCTGCTCGACACCCTGACCGCGGCCGGGAAGCAGCACCTCCTCAAGCTGGTGCATTTCCACCTCGGCTCGCAGATCACCGACATCCGCTTCGTGAAGGCGGGGCTGGCCGAAGTCGGCCGCTACTACGTCGAGCTGCGGAAGATGGGCTTCGACATCACCCATGTCGATGTCGGTGGCGGCCTCGGCGTGGACTACGACGGCTCGCACTCGACCCGTCCGGCGTCGATGAACTACACCATGCGCGAGTACGCCAACGACGTGGTCTACACCATCGGCGGCATCTGCCGCGACCAGGAGGTGCCGATGCCGCACCTCATCTCCGAGTCGGGCCGCGCCATCACGGCGCACCATTCGCTGCTGCTCATCAACGTGATCGACTGCGAATCCCAGTTTGCGCCGCGCCCCGTGACGCTGGGCGACGATGCGCAACAACTCCTGCTCGACATGCAGGAGAATCTGGAGTCACTCACCCACGACCGCGTCGAGGAGGCGTTCCACGACGCGCTCTTCGCCAAGGAACGGGCGCAGGAATACTTCGCGACGGGCGTCTACTCCCTGCGCGAGCGTGCCGATGCGGAGCAGCTCTATCTCACGACGCTGAACGCGCTGGCCGGTGCAATTGGTGACGATCGCGCCTCGTACCCCGAGATCGCGGCGCACCTCGACACGACACTGGTCGATCGCTACTTCTGCAATTTCTCGATTTTCCAGTCAGTCCCCGACAACTGGGCCATCGACCAGCTCTTCCCGATCATGCCGATCCACCGGCTCGGCGAGATGCCCGAGCGGCGCGGCACCATCCAGGACGTGACCTGCGACTCCGACGGCGTGATCGACCGCTTCACCGGCGGGCGAAAGGGGAAGCCGTCGCTGGAACTGCACCCGTGGCGTGATGGAGAGCCCTACATCCTGGGCATCTTCCTCACGGGCGCCTACCAGGAGATCCTCGGCGACCTGCACAACCTCTTCGGCGACACGAACGCGGTGCATGTGCGACTCAAGGAGCACGGCTACGAGATCACCGACCTCGTCCACGGCGACACCGTGACCGAAGTGCTGACCTACGTCCAGTTCCACGCCTCCGACCTGCTGGCGACCTTCCGTCGCAAGGTCGCGCGCGCCACGATCCTCAAGCGACAGGACGCGAATGCCTACATCGCGGACTACGTGGCGGGGTTGGAGGGGTATACCTATCTGGAAGGGGAGTTGGCGGAGGAGTAGGCGGCGAACGGCGAAGGGCGAATAGCGAACGGCGGTGTAGCGAGGAGATCTTCCCGCCACACCGCCGTTCGCTGTTCGCCGTTCGCTACTTCCGCATCACCAACGGCACGAAATCCCGCTCCGCCGCGCCGGTGTAGATCTGCCGCGGACGGGCGATCTTCTGCTCCTTGTCCGTGATCATCTCTTCCCACTGCGCCAGCCAGCCGGGGAGGCGACCGAGCGCGAAGAGCACCGTGAAGTAGTCCGTCGGGTAGCCCATCGCCTGATAGATCAAGCCCGAGTAGAAGTCGACGTTGGGGTAGAGCTTGCGGCTGATGAAGTAGTCGTCCTCGAGCGCGATCCGCTCCAGTTCCAGGGCGATCTCCAGCTTCGGGTTGAGCCCCGTCTGCTGGAAGACGTCGTAGGCGACCTGCTTGATCAACTTGGCACGCGGGTCATACGACTTGTAGACGCGGTGGCCGAAGCCCATCAGCCGGTCGCCGCCCTGCTTGACGGCTTCGATGAAGGCGGGAATCCGATCCTTGGTCCCGATCTCGTCGAGCATCCGCAGCACCGCCTCGTTGGCGCCGCCGTGGAGCGGGCCGTAGAGCGCGGCGATGCCGGCCGAGACGGCGGAGAAGGGATCGACGCCCGATGAGCCGACCGCGCGCACCGCCGACGTCGAGCAGTTCTGCTCGTGATCGGCATGCAGGATCAGCAGGATCTCGAGGGCACGCTGCAGCACCGGATTGGGCTCATGCTTCCCGCCGATGCTGAAGGTCATGTTGACGAAGTTGCCGATGTAGTCGAGGTCGTTCCGCGGGAACTCGTACGGCAGGCCGCGGGAATGGCGGAAGCAGAACGACGCGATCGTCGGAAGCTTCGCCATCAGGCGGACCTTCTGGATGTAGCGGTTCCGCGGGTTGTGGATGTCCTTGGCGTCCGGGTAGAACGTGGAGAGGGCGCCGATCGCGCCGAGCAGCATCCCCATCGGGTGCGCGTCGTAGCGGAAGCCTTCGAGGAACTTGATGATGTTGGTGTGGACGTAGGTGTGGAAGCGGATATCGTGCTCCCACTCCGCCAACTGGTCGTGCGTCGGCAACTCGCCTGCGCTCAGCAGGTAGGCGACCTCGAGGAACGACGCTTGGCCGGCGATCTGCTCGATCGGGTAGCCGCGGTAGCGGAGGATGCCCTTGTCGCCGTCGATGAAAGTGATCGCGCTGCGGCAGGCGGCGGTGTTCATGAACGCCGGATCGTAGGTCATCAAGCCGAAGTCGTCGGCGTTGACCTTGATCTGGCGGAGGGCAATGGCCTGAATGGTGTCGTCGTTCACCGGAACTTCGTACTGCTTCCCGGTGCGATTGTCGGTGATGGTGAGAGTGTCGCTGGTCACCGTGATCCTCACTGGCGAGGGCGTTGCATAGAATGCTGCAGAGGTACGGAAAAGATATAGCAACCGTGCCCCGGGTGCGCCGAGGCGGGGGGGGCGCTTTCTTTGCGCCATGACGCAGCCATCGACCACCCCCGTGCTGGACACCGCCGATCGCCGCACCGGCTTCCTCATTGGCGCCGTGGTGGGCGCTCGGCTGGCCGCCCGGACGGCCGACTGCCAAGACGCGGACGCCGTGCTGGCGGCCTTGGCCGGGCAGGGGATCGTCCCTCTCGCGCCGCCGCCGGGCCGTCGTCCCGCGGCGGTTGCCCTTGGGGACGGCCTGCTGGAGGAATTTCTCCAGGGTGGTGTCGACCTGCGTCGCCTCAGTGGGCGGTACCTGCAGTGGTGGCGGGAGGACGGCTTCGAGGCGGGCCCTCTCCTTGAGGCGGCACTCTCCCAGATGGCGGAATTCGACGCCCCGGTC
>JBBQJU010000103.1:0-8786 GCA_038326215.1 Gemmatimonadales bacterium
CACCTGAGCTACTCGGGACTGGGCCCGCCAATTGGGTGCTTCGACGGGACGGCAAAGTCGCGAGACGCGGGAAACGCGGCAAGCGCGAACGCGACTCGGAGGTCCTTCGACTTCGCGCCGGCCTTGCCGGCGCTTCGCTCAGGATGACACTACAGCCCCCAGGCCCCTCCCACTGCCCCGCACAGGTCCCCGATCGACGCGTCGGCTTCGCCGCCACCTCCGCTCAGGAGGACATTCCGCCAGGCACCCTGATCCGCCACCCACCATCCATTATCCATCATCCATCATCCATCATCCCCCTCCCCCCCCCCGCCGTTCCGGCAGTCGTCCCGCCGATCTGGCCCTATTTCCGGTCACCCACCTCGACACGTTGCCCCCAAACGACTTAGGAGGCTGAATGAGTAAGCGCTCACACAAGTAAATCAAATGCGAGCACTCACTCTTACACCTGAGCGGTCAGGTGCGCCGAAGTGGCTGATTTACTGCCACGATGCAACGTCGTAAGTCGTTGTGGAAAATGCTGTTACGCCATTTTCAGCACTACCATTTCCCGGTCCGATGACTACCTTCCGCACCATGTCTTTGGCTCCGTTGGTCGGTCACCATGCCGCGCGACTCGATGTCCTCCGTGCCATCGCGTCCGATGCCCTCCCCCAGGTCGTCCTCCTCACAGGACCCCAGGGTGTCGGCAAGCAGCGATTCGCGCTGTGGCTGGCCCAGCGACTGATGTGCAGCGCACCCGCGGGGGAACCCTGTGGCGTCTGCGGGGGTTGTCTCCGCGTGCAGGGGCTGGCGCACCCGGACGTCCATTGGTTCGTCCCGGTGTTGCGCCCGAAGGCCGGGGAGCCGGAGAAGCAGATCGATGAGACGGCCGAGATGCTTGGCGCAGTGATCGCCGAGCGTCGCACACAGCCGCTGTGGGGAGCGCCGGACGGCATGGCCTCGCACGGGATTGCGTCGGCACGATTGGTTCAGCGTCGCGCCAGCCTCACGGCGGCAGAGGGCGGGTGGCGAGTCTTCATCATCGGTCGCGCCGAACGTCTGGTCCCGCAGGAGTCGAGTCCGGAGGCGGCCAATGCGCTGCTCAAGCTGCTCGAGGAGCCGCCAGCCCGGACGCTGTTCGTCCTGACGACCGCCGAACCCGGCTTGGTCCTCCCGACGATTCGCTCGCGGGCGGTGCCGCTCCGGCTCGGGAAGCTCGAGGACGACACGGTCCACACCTTCCTGGCAGCACAGAAGCCGGAGCTGGCGACGGAGCAGGTGGTGACGGCGGCCCGAGGATCGATCGGGCTCGCGCTGACGACGGGCGACGACACCCGCGCCAAGGCGCTCAGGGCGGCGCAGGAGTTCCTCGCCGCGGTGGCCGATGGTCCCGCCTCGGCAGCCGAGCGGGCGTTGCGGCAGGTGCCGTGGCAGGCGCGCGGTGACTTCACCGCCCTGCTCGACGCCCTGGCTGAGACGCTGGCAGCACAGGCCCGGAGCGCGCTGACGGGTCAGGGTCGCGCGACGATGGCCGATCCGGCCGCGAAGCTCGCCGGTGTCGAGCGGGTGATGGCAGCGCGGGAGCAGGCGCAAGGCAACGTGAACCCGCAGCTCCTCCTCGCTGTGCTGGCGGACGAGCTCGCGATGCTGGAGGCAGCATGAGTCTGACGCACCTCGACGCGCAGGGTCGGGCCCGGATGGTGGATGTCGGCGAGAAGGCCATCACGCGCCGCATTGCTGTCGCCGAGGGGAATGTCCTGATGAGCGACGCGGCCTTCGCGCTGGTGCGTGACGCCACCGCGACCAAGGGCGATGTGCTGACGGTCGCGGAAGTGGCCGGCGTGATGGGGGCCAAGCAGACGGCGGCGCTGATCCCGCTCTGCCATCCGGTGCCGCTTGACCGGGTAACCGTCACGACCGAGCTGGTGCCGGAATGGCCCGGCGTGCGGATCGTCGCCACGGCGACGGCCACCGCGCGCACCGGGATCGAGATGGAGGCCCTCGTGGCCGTGAGTGTCGCTGCCCTGACCGTGTACGACATGATCAAGGCGGCTGACCGTGGGGCCCGGATCGAACAGATCCGGTTGTTGGAGAAGGCCGGGGGCGCGCGCGGTGACTGGCACGCTCCCGACTCGATGGACCCGAAAGGAGGAATGCACGCATGATGAAGCGACTCGTAGCGCAGACGACCGTGCTTGGCGTTGGTGCCATCGCCCTGCTGGGATTGGGCGCAGCCTCGAATGCCATCGCGGGACGTGACCCGCTGGTGACACCGCTCGTGGCGGAAGACAGTGCATCCACGATGACGACCCTGCAGAGCCAGCTGAAAGCAACGCGCAAGGAGCTTGAACGCGCCCACCAGGTGCTCGAGTTCTCGGGCCGCTATGGAATTCCCGCGGATCTCTCCGCGGCGATCTATGACAACGCTACCGCCGAGGGCATCCAGCCCGGCGTCGGCTTCGAACTGGTTCGACTGGAGAGCGGCTTCAAGACGACCGCGCAAAGCGGTCAGGCCGCCGTGGGACTCACGCAGTTGCAGTTGCGGACCGCGCGGGCCTACGACCCGAAGCTCGACCACAGCGATTTGATGAACCGCGATACCAATCTGCGGATCGGCTTCCGCTACCTGAAAGACTTGATGAAGCGGTTCGACAACGACGTGCCGCTCGCCCTCGAGGCCTACAACAAGGGCCCGACGCTCGTGGCAGCACAGCAGGAGATGGGTGAGGAGATTGTCGGCAAGTACTCGAACGCCGTGCTGGCGCGAGTGAAGAAGAAATCCTGATCCGCCGCTCTACCAACAACAACGGGCCGGACTCGCGAGAGTCCGGCCCGTTGTGCATACGGCCCCGGCGCGGGACTAGCCGCGAGGCTTCGGTGTGCCCCGAGGGCTCCGCGACGCGGTCGCCTTCTTCGTCGGTGCCTTGGCCTTGGCCTTCACCGGCGCCTTGCCCGTCGGGCGACGTGCAGTCGTGGTGCTCTTCCCCTTCTTCGTCGACGCAGCCACCGTCGCCCGGCTCCTGGCGGAACTGCTGGCCGTGCGCCGGACAAGCAGCTTCTGCCCGCTCCGCACCGTCGACTTCGACGAGAGGCGGTTGGTCGACCGGAGCGACGCCACGGAGACACCGTAGCGCTTCGCAATGCCGCTCAACGTCTCGCCCTTCCGGACGATGTGGGTCCGCGTCGTGGTCGAGGCCGTCACGATCGGCTCCGGCGCGCGGAAGACGGAAGCCGGCAACGTCCGCGACACGGGAATGAAGAGGGTCGCACCGCTCCGGACTCGGGTCCGGGTCGAGAGCCGATTGGCTGAACGGATGACTTCGGAGGTGACGCCGTACTTCTTCGCGACCGTGGCCACGGTCTCCCCCGCCTTCACCTTGTGCATCGCCACCGCCGAGCGCTCGGCCAAGGGAACCTCGGCGTAGCGCGCCCGCACGACCTCGGCGGTCCCGGCGGGGACGCGCACCGCATAGCGCTCCCCCGGCGGAGTCACCAGGCGCAGCAGATGCGGATTCAGTTCGCGCATGGATTCGAGCGAAACGTCGGCCAGCCGCGCGACGAGGTCGAGTCCGGTCCCACCGCTGAGCACCACCGAGTCGAGCGGGAACGGCTCGACGGCATCGGGGGCCTGGAAACCGTACCGCTCCGGCGACTTCGCGATCAGCGCCGCGGCGATCAGCTTCGGCACATAGTCGCGCGTCTCCTGCACGATGAGCCGCGTGTCGGCGAGCGAGAAGAAGGCATCGTCGCTGCTCAGATCGAGCGGCTCGTCGCCCTGCCCCATCGTGGCACCCATGCGGTCGAGCGAGCGGCCGACCTTGCCCGCGCCAGCATTGTACGCGGCAGCCGCGAGATAGTAGGAGCCGAAGCGCTCGGTCAGATCACGCAGGTGGCGCGCAGCGGCGTCGGTCGCCTTGACCGGATCACGGCGCTCATCGACCCAGCCGTCGATGCGGAGGCCATAGCCCTTGCCGGTAGCGGGCATGAACTGCCACATCCCGACCGCCTTGGCGCTGCTCACCGCGGACGAAGAGAACCCGGACTCGATCAGCGCGAGGTAGACCAGGTCGCCGGGGAGGCCGCGTTCGGTGAGCCGGTCGCGCGCGAGTGCCTCGTAGCGCGGCATCCGGTCGAGCCAGATCTGGAAGCGCTCGCGGCCGCGGCCACTGAAGTAGTCGACGTAGTACTGCACCCGCGGATGTTCGGCGTACGCCGCCACGTTCAAGTCGAAAGTCGGCATGTCGAAGTTCAGCTCAGGCAGCGAATCGGGGATCGCCACCTGCAGCGAGTCGAGCGCGGCGGCATCCGCAGCAGAATCGCGCGCGACCTTGAGATCGCGTCGGGCAATCGTGGCCGGCGTCGTGATCGGGGTGACGGCGGCTGGAGTGGGAGTGACAACCGGGGTTTGCGCGGAGGTAATCGCGGGACTGCTCGCGGGACGCGTCTCGACCGCAGCACGCGCACATCCGGTGCTGGTGAGGGCAACAACAACGAGCAGGGCACGGCGCATCGGGTATCCTCCGGCGAGGGGCAATCAGCAAAGGTACGGCGGGGTGCGCCCCTCGACAACCACAAAGCATCGGTCGTGCGACCCCCATCTGTCATAGGACGCGCGACCGTGGACCAAGGTTGCGTTGCAGTGCGAGACTCTACGACCGCACCAGCCTCGCGAACGCCTCCTGCAACCGCTGTGTGTGCGTGCCAGGCCACATCGTGCCAATCTGGCGGTTGTCCACCGTCCGGATCGCGACCAACTCACTCGCCGTTCCGGTGAAGAACGCTTCATCGGCGGTGTAGATGTCGTAGCGGTTCAGCATCGTCTCCTGCACCGGCATCGCCATGGCATGCGCCAGCTCGAGGACCGCGTCGCGGGTCACGCCCTGGAGAATGCCGGCCCACGGCGGTGTGGTCTTCAGTACACCCTTCTTGACGATGAAGAGGTTCTGCCCCGACCCCTCGGCCACCGTGCCGCCCGCCTCGAGCATGATCACTTCGTCGGCGCCGGCATTGATCCCCTCGAGCTTCGCCATGATGTGCGCCAGGTAGTTCAGCGACTTCACGCGGGGCGAGAGTGCCTCACGGTTGGGAATCGGTGTGCCAGCCGTGACCACGGTGAGACCGCGCGCAATCACATCCGCCTTGAAGAGCTTGATCGTGTCGACAATCAGGATCACCGTCGGCTTCGGACAGTTGCGCGGATCGAGGCCGAGGTCGCCGACACCGCGCGTCACGATGTGGCGGAGGTAGGCGTTGCCGATGCCGGAGTGCCTCAACGCCTCCTCGGTCATCGACGTCATCTCTTCGATCGTCATCGGAATCGTCAGGGCGATCGACTTGGCCGAATCGTACAACCGCTCGAGATGCTCCTGGAGCCGGAAGATCTTCCCGTCGTAGGCACGAATCCCCTCGAAGACACCGTCACCATAGAGGAGTCCGTGATCGAAGACGGAGACCTTGGCGGTGTCCCGATCGTAGTACTGTCCGTCAATCCAGATCGTGGTGGCCATCGATTGGGGTGCCTGGGAAAGAGAGGTGATGTGACCCCACCCAACTGCGGCCGTCAGGCCGCGGCGTCGGGGGGGCGACCGGATGGCAACAATGGGGGCGGTGGGTTTCGAACCCACGACCTGCCGGTTAAAAGCCGGATGCTCTACCAGCTGAGCTACACCCCCCAATCCGGGGAAAGATAGGGCCGCCGGGAGGTCATCGCGACCGCTCCCTCAAACGCCACGCCCTGCGGCATCGGGCCGCAGGGCGTGGCGTCTACTCGTGTCGGCCGGATCCTGCCCTACTTCGTTGCTGCCGCCGATGCCGCCGGTGCCGCCGGCACCCGCAGCGTGAAGAAGAGCCATTCGCCCTTCTTGCGCTCGGCCTTCGGCTCCACCCTGTCGAGATCCGGCACCGGGATCGCCGAGAGGACGGTGATCTTCTTGACCCCGCGGCGGGCCACGCGCTCGGCGGTCCCATCACGGTAGTCCGAGTGGAAGGCGCCATTCATATGGATCACCAGCGGCGACCCACCCGCCGAGCGTGCACGAACGATCGACTCCGCCATCGTCTCATCCTTGACGCATTGCGCTTCGTAGAAGCGGAACATCCCCTCCGGCGTGCTCGGACCGTGGCCACCCATCGACTGGCCGAAGCGATCGAAGTAGTCGTCCTTCGGGCAGCCGAAGTCGGCGGCGGCCCAGCGCCGGCTGGAATCCGGCAGTGCCCCGATCGCCGCAGCCAGGCCCTGCTTCGACACCGCGCTGGCGATCGGCCGCGGTACGTTCGCCGCGATCACGCGCCACCCCTTCGCCTTCGCGAATTCGACCAGCGGGCGATAGTCGACGTTGTAGTTCGGCCAGGGGCGCGCCGTCTTCAGGAAGGTCGGCTCGTCGATCTTGCCGGCGAGGTAGTCGTCGAGCAGTCCCTGCACGTCGCGCTCGAACATCTCAAGCGAGAGGATCACATCGCTCCGGCGCCGCGAGACGGCCTCAAGGAGGCTTCGCTCGAGCCGGTGCGCGTTGCCGTCGTCATGCTGCTCGCCGAAGAAGATCACGTCGCTCGACGCGGCCTCGGCGGCCATCTGCTCGAGGTCAGCGTAGCGCTTGTGCTTGGCGTCATAGACCCGGTGCGGGGTCCAGAGGGCGGGGGTGGTATCGGCCGGCGCGGTCACGGCAAGGGCGAGCAGGAGTGTCAGCATGGCGGGAGAATAGTGGGGGTATGTGGCCCCCGGGAGGGGAGGTCAGGGCGCCCCGCCGCCCATCTGTGCCTGGATCGCCGCCAGTCGGACCGGATCACCTACGAAGAAGCCCTCCGGCCAGCGGCGGTATCCGAGGATCGCCTGATAAATGAGATTCTGGTCGTAACTGTTGAGTCCGAGCCCGGCGAGGTACTGGAGGCGGAGATTCCGGTCACGATTGAGGTCGGCCCCGGCCACCCAGGGCTTCAACTCCGGGCCACGTCCCGCGAACGTCCCGAAGAATGCCTCGAGCGTCGGGAAGCCAATCTCCGTCAGTGACTGCGTCACCGGTGCATACTCCGCGCGGCGCAGTCGCTCGGCGAGCAGGTCCAGATTGATCGGCGCATCACCATTCGTCCCCGAAAGCACCAGGTCATAGCCCTCCCCCGCGTTGGTGTTGCCCCAGACCACGCCATTGGGGAACACCTCGAGGAAGGTGGCGATCTCACTCTGTACCGCCTCCTGATTGTTCTCGTAGAGCGGGAGCCAGGCGGTGATCACGCCGCCCGGCTTGAGGTGCTTCCGGGCCAACTGGTAGAACTCGAGCGTGGAGAGCGACGCCGCCCCACGCGTCCACGGATCGAATGGGTCGGCGGTGATGGCATCGAAGGTCTTCCGCGACGTCAGCAGAAAGTGTCGGCCATCATCGATCACCACCGACACTTTGGGATTCTGCGCCACGCCATGATTCGACTCGGCGAAATACTCGCCCGCCACCTTGGGCACCAGCGGTTCGAGCTCTGCGACGGTGACGTGCTGCACCATCGGATCAATGCTCACCGCGCCCGCGGTGACCCCAGCACCAAAGCCGATGACCAAGACGTCGCTCGGATTCGGCGAAAGCAAGGTGGTGAAGTGGCCGAGCATGCGTTGCAGTCGCATGTCCTGCGGCTCGCTCGACGCCTGCACCTTGCCTGCGTTGTGATAGTTGCGGACCCCGTTCTCAAGCTGCGAGACGGCGACGGTCGAGTTGGTGCCCTCACCGACGAAGATGAAGTCGCCATGCGCGAACATCCGATATGCCATGAAGCGACCATAGCCCACGAGGAGCGGCGGAATCGTGCCCACCGTCGAGATGACCCAGAGGCCGAGCAGTGCCGCGCCGCCACCGGCAAGGAGGCCCCGCGGTGCGAGCCTCAGGCGACCCTGATCTCCCACCACGAGCGCGAGCGTGAGCAGCGCCGAGACAGCGGCCAATGCGATCAGCACGCGCTGCGTGTCCTGCGTACCGATGGTGCCGATCAACACGAGCGAGGTGCCCACCGAGCCGACGATGGCGCCAAGCGTGTTGGCGGCGTACGCCACACCCACGAGACGCGCCGGATCGTCGTCCTTCGACGCCAGGGCGGCAAGGCCGAGCGGGAACGACGCACCCCACAGCAGCGCTCCCGGCAGCACCACCCAGAGGGCGCGGATGATGTCGATCTGGAAAGTGTACGCCGGTGCCGTCGAGAGCGACGGATTGATCGGCCAGTACGGCAGCGCCGCGGTGAGTGACCACGCGGCCCAGCCGAGTGCGAGCACCAACAACAATTGACACCAGCCGAGCGCGGCACGCGGGTTGGCGATGAAGCGTGCGAGGAATGCCCCCACAGATGACCCGATGCCGAGCCCCGCGAGGAACCCACCGAGAATGAGCGAGAAGGTGTAGGTCGTGGGGCCGAGGAGCAGCGAGAGGATGCGCGTCCAGACTACTTCGGAGCCGAGGGCCGTGAGGCCTGACAGCCCGAGCGTGATGAGCACGGGCCAGCTTCCGGCCGGGAGCTTCGACGTGGCGCGTTCGGCGACGACCTCTGGCGCAGGAGCGCGTGAGCCCGCCATGAACCACGCGACGCCGGCGATCACGAAGTTGAGCGCCACCGCCACGCCGGTCGCGGTGACCACGTCGAAGTTGCGCAGCAGCACGAAGCCCGCAACAAGACAGCCGATCACCGCACCGAGCGTGTTGCCGCCATAGAGGATGCCGAGGTAGCTCATTCCTTCCGGCGTGGCGCGTACTTCGCGCGAGATCGCGGGGAGTGTCGCACCCATCAGAATGGTGGGCGGGAGGTTACGTGGCCGATGCCTACCCGCTGCC
>JBBQJU010000104.1:0-8761 GCA_038326215.1 Gemmatimonadales bacterium
GGCGAGCGGTGTGGCGAGGGCGAGCGCGCAGGGGCAGGTCACAATCAGGAGCGCGATGGCATTGTCCCAGGCGGCCTCTTCGTCGCGGCCAACCCAGAGCGCAAAGGTCACGACCGAGAGCACCAGGACGACCGCGACGAAGATCCCCGCCATGCGGTCGGCCATGGCAACGACGGGTGCTCGGCGTACGCTGCTTTCCTCGACCTGCCGGAGGAGTCGCGCGAGGCGCGAGGTCGCGCCGGCTTCCTCCACGCGCATCGTGACGGGGGCGGCCACATTCAGCGTCCCGGCGTGCACCAGATCGCCCTGACCCGCAGTGACCGGGCGCGACTCGCCGGTGAGCAGCGCGGCATTCACCGAGGTAGCGCCGTCGAGGATGATGCCGTCGGCCGGGAAGCTCTCGCCGGCACGGACACGGACCGCCATGCCGGGGAGCAGTGCGGCGGCCGGCAGCATCCGCTCATGGCCGTCCTCCGTGACAACCCGTGCCGTATCCGGCGACAACGAGAAGAGCAATTCGGCTGCATCGGCCGCGGCCCGCTGCCCGCGCTGCTGGAGGAAGCGACCGGTCAGCAGCGCGAAGATCAGGATCGTGACGCCATCGAAGTAGATCGGTCCGCTGTCGGCCGCGGTGTTGATGGCGCCGCGCACGAAGCCCGCGCCGAGGGCGAGGGCAATCGGAAGATCCATGTGCAAACGACGCGTGCGCAGCGCCGCCAGTGCTCCGGTGAAGAACACGCGACCCGGAAAGAGCATCGCGGGGATCGTCAACCCAAGCGAGACCCATCGGAAGAGACCCTCGTAGGCGGCTTCCATCCCGGCGAACTGCCCCGAGTAGAGCGCGAGCGCCGGCAGCATCACATTCGCAGCGATCGCGCCGGCAACACCGATGCGCGCGAGCATTGCCCGGTCCTCGCGGCGGCGCATCGCATCGCGCGCCACGCCGCGAAACGGGTGCGGCGTGTAACCCAGCCGGTCCAGCGTCCGCGCGACCTGCGAGAGCGGCAACTGCGCGGGATTCCATTCGATCCGCGCCAGCGCACGCCGGACATCGAGTTCCGCCCGCACCACCCCGGGCAGCAGGAGCGGCACGCGCTCGACCAGCCAGACACACGAGGCGCAGTGGACCCCTTCGAGATACAACTCGGTGATCGCATGTCCGTCGGCCGTCGCCTGCACATAGAGCTCGGCGAACGCGGGGTGATCGAACTCCTCGAATGAATGGCCGCTGCTCTGGACTGCGGCTTCGCGGCGCTCGCGGAAGGCGTAGTACTGCCCGAGTCCGTTCGTCTGGAGAATGCCGAAGGCAGTCTCGCAGCCGCTGCAGCAGAACGAGGGCGCCCCATCGCTCGCGCGCAATGCGAGCGGGACCGCCAGGCCACAATGGGTGCAGGGGGTGCCGAGTTGTGTCGTGGTCATCGCATGGTCAGTGGCGATGCCGCACCGGAGCGCTCGGTGCGGCCGGCGACGCCACCGCCTCCGGCACCGAGGGCATGACCCGGTGCAGCCAATGCGCGGCAGGCACGAGGTCGAGGTGCGACGCCAGCGAGAGGAGGCCGAGGAGCAGAATGGTCGCGGCACTTGCCAAGGGCAGGCGCGCGCGCCACGGTCCGGCCAGCCGCTGCAGCCCGACGCCGACGGTGAGCATCATCGGCAGCGTGCCGAGCCAGAAGACGGCCATCAACGCAGCGCCGTGGAGTGGCGCGCCGGTGCCGGCCGCCGTTACCACGAAGGCGTAGAGCCAACCGCAGGGCAGCAGCGTCGTGAGCAGTCCGGTCGCGGCAGCGCGCACCACCGGTGGCCGATCCATCATCCGCCGGAGCGCGCCCCCCATGGCGTGCTGCCAGGCGGCAGGCGGGCGCACCGGGGCGATCCGCGCACCGCCAGCGACGAGGAGGGCGTGTGCTCCCCAGAGCACGAGCAGGACGGCAGTGCCGAGTGCCGCGACGTGCTGCACCCCGGCCAGCGTCCCGGCGCGTTCGAGGCCGGCCCCGAGGAGGCCGGCTGTGGTGCCGAGGAGGAGATAGGCGGCGAGCCGGCCGACGTTGTAGGCCGCATGCGCACCCCGGGTCTCGCGCCACGTGGCACCGGTTGGTGCGTAGAGACAGGTGAATGCCCCGCACATCGCGGCGCAGTGGACGCTGCCGAGCAGCGAGGCCACCAGGACGGCGAGCGCGAAGGTCACCGCGGTGCATCTCCCGGACGGGCCGTCACCACGGTGGCCGCACTCGTGGACGAGGCATCGAGCCGCAGATTGTCGGTGAAGCGATCACTGCCGCGCACTGCCGCGAACCGCAATTCCCAGAGCCCGACGCGGCGGATCACCCCGACGGCGGCGTACTGCCCGGGCTCGCCCGTGGCGCGCAGGGTCGCCCGCGCGACCTCGCCCGCGAACGCGACCGGCATCGCTTCCAAGGTGACCAGGGCATCACGGACCGGCTCGCCCGCCGCAGTGTGCAGGGTCACACGCAACGTGTCCCCTCCATCGGACCGCACCGGGCCGAGGCTCGGCACCATCACCCACCCCAGCACGGTGTTGCGACCAGCCTGGGCCATCGTGGAATCCCAGTTGACCGCCTTCTGGTAGTAGTTCGACTCCACCGCGAAGTGGCGATCGCCACCGGCCAGGCGCACCAGGACCACGCCCAGCACGACGTTGCCGAGGAGCGCCGCGACAATCATCGTCGGCCAGATGCGTCCCTTCGAGAAGGGCGACGTCATGGCGTGGTGCCGGCGGCCGCGACCGGGCCGAGGAGGTTGAACGGGGTGTCACTGGTGAAGCTGGTGCCCGCCGTGATCCGGATCGTCACGTCGCGCCGGCCATTCACGAATGCGCTGCGCGGCAGCAGGATGAACAGCGAGGTGGTCCGCAGGTCGTTCGCCTTGACAGTCAGCGGGCTCTCCGGCGCGATCACCTCGCCACCCTCGGCGCCAAGGACCGTGATGGTATAGACCTGCGCCACCCGACTCCGATTGCCGACGCGTACCCGCACCTGGTTCGCCACCCGCCCGTCAGGCTCCACGCGGAACGGTTCCGCCTGACTCCGCAGCACCGTGATGTCCGCGGCCGGGCGCGTGCTGAGGGAGTAGACAAAGCCACCGAGGAACAGCGCCAGCACCAGCGGATAGAGCACCACGCGAGTCCGCAGCATATGCTTCGGCTTCCCGGCGAGCGCATCCTGCGAACTGTAGCGGATCAGTCCGGTCGGCTTCCCGACCTGCGTCATGATCGCGTCGCACGCATCGATGCACTGCGTACAGTGGACGCATTCCATCTGCAGGCCGTTGCGGATGTCGATGCCGGTCGGGCAGGTGGTGACGCACGCGCCACAATCGATGCAGTCGCCGGCATCGGCAGGGCGCGGCTTGGCATGGCCCCGCGGTTCGCCGCGGACGTAGTCATACGCCACGATCACCGACTGCTTGTCCAGCAGCACCGACTGCCACCGGCCATAGGGGCAGGCGATCAGGCAGGTCTGCTCCCGGAACCAGGTGAAGTCGGTGAAGACCAGCGCGGTCGTGACCGCCATGACGATGAACGGTGTCGGATGCTCGGCCGGCGAGAGGCGCACCCACCGCTCGATCGCCTCGACGCCGACGAAGTAGGCGAGGAAGGTGTGCGCCAGCACCAGCGAGAGCAGCAGGTACACCGCGTACTTGGCGAGTCGCCGCGGATGGAAGTGCGCCCGCTTCCGGTCCAGTTGGAGCGAGCCGCTACGGCCGCCCTCGAACAACCGCTCGATCGGTCGGTAGAGGAACTCGAGGTAGACCGTCTGCGGACAGGCCCAGCCGCACCAGACACGGCCGAACAGCGCGGAAAAGAGGAAGATGGCAATCACCACCGACCCGAGCAGCAGCATCAGCAACAGCGTGTCGGTCGGGAGGAAGGTGGTCCCGAGGATGATGAACTGACGACGCGGCACGTCGAGGAGGATGGCCGGCAGTCCGTGGATGCGGACGTGCGGGATCCCGACGAAGACCACCATCAGGACGTACGCCACGATCCGCCGGCGCGTGAACCAAGCGCCAGCGGCAGGCTTCGGACGGATCCAGTTGCGGGAGCCGTCTTCGTTCAGGGTCGGCAGGACGCGGCCGCTCGCGGCCGGGGCGGTCATCGGGGTTCCACGACTCCTTCCGCAACCTTGGGTTTCGCAGGCGTCGTCCCATGCAGGGACCAGACGTACGCCGTGACATGCTCGACATCCTCGGGCTTCAACATCTGGCCCCAGGCCGGCATCCCCTTGGCCAGGACCCCGGCGACAATGATTCCATGGATCTGGTCGATTTTGCCGCCATGGATCCAGGCATCGTCGGTCAGGTTCGGCCCGATGAGCCCACCGCCGTCCGCGGCATGGCAGGCGACGCAATTCTTCGTGAAGACTTCCTTCCCTTCCTCGACCGACTTCGGCTCCGCCGCCATCGCGAGCAGCTGCTCCGGCGATACGCTCGCGACGACCACCGGGAACTCCTTCGCGGCAGCCGCCATCGAGGCGTCATACTCCGCGATCGCACCGGGGCCAGCACCGAAGCCCGGCACCTTGGCGTAGTACCCGACCGCGAAGAGAATGCAGAGCCAGAAGGTGGTGACCCACCACGCCGGCATCGGATTGTCGTACTCCTGGATGCCATCGTAGCTGTGCTCGATCAGTCGATCCTTGTCACTCATGGGATGCTCCTGCAGACGGACGGGATGACGCCGTCGACGCGTCGTCGAGGGGAAGCCTGGCATCCTCCTGCCACCGGCGACGCGCGGAGGGCCGGAACACCCACCACACGATGCCGAGGAAGGCCACCAGGAAAAGGATCAGCGCGACCTCGGCATATCGCGAAAGCCCGGCGCCGCTCATCAGGTCCGTGAGACTCATGGCGCCCGTCCTGCGGCGGCCACGGCCGGTGCCGACTTGATGTCACGGCCGAGCCGCTGCATGTAGGCGACGATCGCGATCACCTCGCGGTCGGCCAGCCCGGCAGGCCCGCCCGCGCGCTCGACCTCGGCGGCAATGTCGGCCGCCTGCGCCTTCGCCATCGGAATCGCGTTGTTGATCGCATCGCCATACGGCACGCCGAGCATCGCCATGGCATCCACCCGCTTGGGAATCACGTCCCAGGGGATGGTGGTGGTCGCGAAGTGCGCGTAGGCCGGCATGATCGACTTGGCGGCCAGCTCGCGCGGATTGGCGAAGTGGCGCACGTGCCAGAGGTTCGGGTACTTGCCGCCCTCGCGCGCCAGATCCGGCCCGATGCGGCGCGAGCCCCAGAGGAACGGATGCTCGTACACCGACTCGCCCGGCTTCGAGTACTCGCCGTAGCGCTCGGTCTCGTAGCGTAGTGGACGGATCTGCTGCGAATGGCAGTTGAAGCAGCCCTCGCGGATGTACATGTCGCGTCCGTAGAGCTCCAGCGGCGTATACGGCTTGACCGAGGCGATCGTCGGCACGTTCGCTTTGATCAGGAAGGTCGGCAGGATCTCGAAGAGCGACGCAACCACCACGGCCAACACGGTCAGCACCGTGAAGAAGATCGGCATCCGCTCCCACTTGCGGTGGTATCGCATCGCCCGGATACGGCCAATGAATCCTTCGCCGGCCGGGATGACCTGTGGCTCGGGTACATAGGTGCGGCTCAGTGGCGCGGCCCGGATCACCGGGACCTCATACGTCGAAGGCCGCGCGCGCCACGTCATCAGGATGTTCCAGCCGAAGAGCAGCATCCCGACGATGTAGAGCGACCCACCGACGACGCGCACCCAGTACATCGGCATCAGCCGGGCGACGGTCTCGACGAAGTCCGGATACATCAGGCGCCCGGTCTCGTCGAAGGCACGCCACATCAACCCCTGCGTCACGCCGGCGCTGTAGATCGCCACGACATAGAGGATGATCCCGAAGGTGGCGATCCAGAAGTGCAGTCCCGCCAGTTTCTTCGAGTAGAGCGGGGCCTGGAAGAGGCGGGGGAGCAACCAGTAGATCATGCCGAAGGTGAGGAAGCCGTTCCAGCCGAGTGCGCCGGTATGGACGTGGGCGATGATCCAGTCGGTGTAGTGGGCCAGCGCGTTGACGCTCTTGATCGAGAGCATCGGCCCCTCGAACGTCGACATGCCGTAGGCCGTGATGCCGACCACGAAGAACTTGAGGATCGGGTCGTCGACGACCTTGTGCCAGCCGCCCCGCAGCGTGAGCAGACCGTTGATCATGCCGCCCCAGCTCGGCGCCCAGAGCATGACCGAGAAGACCATCCCGAGGGTGGACGCCCACTCCGGCAGCGCCGTGTAGTGGAGGTGGTGCGGGCCGGCCCAGATGTAGAGAAAGACCAGTGACCAGAAGTGCAGGATCGACAGGCGGTAGGAAAAGACCGGGCCGCCTGCTGCCTTCGGCATGAAGTAGTACATCAGGCCGAGGAACGGCGTCGTCAGGAAGAAGGCGACGGCATTGTGGCCGTACCACCACTGCATGAACGCGTCCTGCACGCCGGCGTAGATGGAGTAGCTCTTGAAGGCGCCAGCCGGGACCGAGAGGTTGTTGAAGATGTGCAGCACGGCGACGGTCACGATCGAGGCGACGTAGAACCAGATTGCGACATAGAGATGCCGCTCACGCCGTTTCACCATCGTCCCGATGAAGTTCACCGCGAAGGCCACCCACACCACGGCGATCGCGATATCGATCGGCCACTCGAGCTCGGCGTACTCCTTGGCCTGCGTCAGGCCGAGCGGGAGCGTGATGGCGGCGGCGACGATGATCGCCTGCCATCCCCAGAAGTGGAAGCTGCTGAGGCCGTCGGAGAACATCCGTGTCTTCAGCAGCCGCTGCGAGGAGTAGTAGCAGCCGCAGAAGAAGGCGTTGCCCGCGAAGGCGAAGATGACGGCGTTGGTATGGAGGGGGCGGAGCCGGCCGAACGACGTGATCGGCAGTCCGAGATTGAAGGCGGGATCGGCGAGCTGCAGGGCGATCAACAGCCCCACGATCATGCCGATCAGACCCCAGATGAAACAGGCGACGAGAAACTTGCGGACGATCGCGTCATCATAGGAGAATTCGTCCAGCACCACGCCCGACCCTGACCCCGACGCTTCAGCGCTCATACCAGCCCCTCCCGACCCCGTAAATGATCCCCACATCGCACCGGTAATGGTGCGGAACCATTGCAGGTTAATTGGTCGGGATTCGGCCTGCCACCAAGTAAAGAAGTCGGAATTGGAAGCGCCGGATCGAACGGGGGCGCCCGGCCCCCGGCTCAGCGATCCAGCGCCGCAATCGCCCCCTCCCACGCCGCCATCGCCTCGTCCAGCTTTCGCCGCTCGGCGTCCCGGGCCGCGGTCAGGGTACTGACCCCGCCCCGGTCGGTACCACCATACAGAGCCGGATCGGCCAACGACGCCTCGAGGGCTCCGAGCTCCGCCTCATGCTTCGCGACCAGCGCCTCGGCGTCCTCGACCGCGCGTTCCCGCGACCGGCGGCGCTTGGCATCCTCCGCCGAAGCGTCCTTTGGCGGCGGGGCGCTGTGACGGACCGCCGCTCGGCGCTTCTGTTCTGCCTCGGCGGCCAGTCGTGCGGCACGGCGCGACCCCGCGTCGGCCTCCCACTCGTCAAAGCGACCGGGATAGTCGTAGAGCGTCTCGTCCTCGAAGGCCCAGATCCGCGTCGCCAATTGCTGCAGCAGCGCACGATCGTGCGAGACCAGCAGGACACTGCCGTCGTAGCCCGCGATGGCATCCTCGAGCGCCTCGATCGATTCGACGTCGAGGTGGTTGGTCGGCTCGTCGAAGACCAGCAGGTTGGCATCGGCCAGCATCATCAGCGCGAGGGCCACGCGCGCCCGCTCACCACCTGAGAGTGATCCGGCGCGGCGCAGCACACTGTCGCCCGAGAAGTCGAAGCGGCCAAGGTGGCCCTGGATCTGACCGCGGGTCCACATCGCGCGGCGATCGGCGATCAGGTCGAAGAGTGTCTTCTGCGGATCGACATCGCCGAGGTCCTGCCGGTAGTAGGCCACCCGCGTCGCCGGCATGATGCGCACCGCCCCGCCCTCCGCCGGGCGCTCGCCGAGCAGCGTCTTGAGCAGCGTCGACTTCCCTGCCCCATTCGGGCCGACGAGACCGACCCGGTCGCCGCGGCGGAGGATCCCCGACCACGGCTGCAACAGCGTACGGCCCTCGACGGCCACCGCCAGCTTCTCGGCCGCCAGCACCTGATCGCCGCCGCGATCGCCCGCGGTGAAGCTGACCGCCATCGCCCCTGCCTCGCCGGGCGGCGGCGTAAGCCGCGGCACCCGCTCCAACCGCTTCCGCCGCCCCTTCGCCTGCGACGAGTTGCCGCCGGCGATGTTGCGCCGGATGAAGTCCTCCTCAGCCGCGATCTTCGAGTCCTGCTTCCGGAAGGCCCGCATCGCGGCGCCGCGACGCTCGGCGCGCTGCTCGATGAACTCCGAGTAGCCGCACTCGTACACCGAGGCGCTGCGCGCTTCGAGGTGCAGCACGTGGTCGACCACGGCATCGAGGAAGGCGCGGTCGTGCGAGATCAGCAGGACCGCTTCGTCGATGCTCTTGAGATACTCCTCGAGCCAGCGCGCCGTCGCGATGTCGAGGTGGTTGGTCGGTTCGTCGAGAATCAGCAGGTCGGCCGGTGCGGCGAGCTGCCCGGCCAACGCCAGGCGCCCACGCTCGCCGCCGGAAAGCGACGCCACATCACGCGTCCGCGAAATCTCGGGGTCGAAGCCGAGGCCGGCCAGCACGGCATCGACGCGTGCCGCGGCCGCGTAGCCC
>JBBQJU010000105.1:0-8759 GCA_038326215.1 Gemmatimonadales bacterium
GGAACCCCTCCCGTTCCGCATTCCGTTGCGACGCGCTGCCAGGCTCGGCGGCCATCATTGCCAGATCGCACCCAGCCGAGTGGGCGTACTGCAATCGCGCCTGCAGCAGCGCCGACTGTGCCCCGCGCCCGCGATAGGCCGGAATCGTCGTCGCGCCAGCCAGCAGTGCGGTGCCGTGGTGGATCGCCATCGCCGCGGCTGAGATTGGCAGGCCGTCCCATTCCGCGAGGAAGGTGATGCAACCTGAGGCGGCCGCCAGCACGCGCCCAAACCGGAGCATGAACTCGGCGATCTCTGGTGTCTCGCCCCACCCGGCCGCCGAGGTCTGCGCCCAGAGCTCGATCGCTTCCGGGCCGACATGACGAACCTGGAGGGAAGGGGGCGACTGGGCGGTCACCGGCAACACGACGGGCTGGTACAGCACGGTAGACAACTCCACCGGACGGTAGCCGCGCGCAGCAAGCGGCTCGAGTGCCGCATTGCCGGCAATCGCCGACATCTCGTGCTGGGGGATGCCGCCATGCCCCGCGAAGAACTCTTCGAGGCGCGCAAGATGCCCGTCGGTCACCTTCGAGAAGAGTCCCAATCCGAAGCTCTGCGTCAACGGCGACTCGAGACCATCGAACATCGCGTAGGTGCCATCAATATCTCGCCAGGCCGCCCCGATGTCGGGCATCAGCCGCGCACGCGCCTCGACAAAAGCCGCGTTGGCGCTGCCTTCGGTCCGTTCGAGTCGTTGGGCAAGTTGGAGGGTCATAAGTCGTTGGTTGTAGCGTGGAGGTTGGTAGTGCAGGGGCGAGGCATGCCTCGCCCCGACAAGGTTCATTCGTCATCGCCGCGGTTCGCCGTGCGCCGTTCGCGGTTCGCCGTTCCTCACCACATGCACCGGCAACCCGCCATTCGTCGTCCGCAGCACCTCGTGCAGCGGGAAGCCGAGCTGTCCCTCGAGCATCCGGTCGGCACTGATCATCGCCAACCGCCACCGCGGCCGGCGCTGGGTAACCAGATGCCCGAGCGAGGCGTAGAGATCGCGCAGCGCGGTGCGCTCACCAATGCGGGTGCCGTAGGGCGGATTGGTGACGATCCATCCGGTGCCATCGTCATGCGGCAGGCGCGACAGCGTGCCGCGCACGAATTCGACATCACCCGAGACGCCCGCCCGTTCGGCATTGGCGAGCGATGCCTCGATGGCCCCGGCATCACGATCCGTGCCCACGAGTGGCACCGTCACGCTCGACAGCTCCCGTGCCGCAGCTCGTGCCCGTGCCTCAGGCCAGGTGCTCGCCGCAATCCCTGGCCATACCTCGGCGGCGAAGCACCGCGCGCGCCCGGGCGCCATTCGCCGAGCCATCAGTGCTGCCTCGATGATGATCGTCCCCGAGCCGCACATCGGATCGAGCAAGGCCTCCTCGGGCGTCCACCCTGAGGCCAGCAGCAACGTGGCCGCGAGCGTTTCGCGCATCGGCGCCTTCGCCACCGCCTGTCGCCAACCGCGTCGATGGAGCAGGCCACCGGCCGCATCGGCCGAGATGGTGACGACGTCGCGATGCACGCGGACGACGATCCGCAGCACCGGCGGCAGCGTGGTGACGTCCTCCTCCAGTGCCTCGGCGGTGGAGGGGGCCCGCACCGTCGTCAGCCCCGACACCGCCGCGAAGAGACTCCGCTCCAATCGCTCGGCGATGCCGTCTTCGTGATAGAGCTTCGATTTCTTCGAGGTCACCCGGAAGTGGACGGCGGTGCCGGGCGGAATGATCGATGCCCAATCGATGCTCTTCCCGTGCCGCTCCAGTTCGGCGAACGACTTTGCCGTGAAGCTGCCGAGCCGCACCGTCACCCGGACGGCCGTCCGGAGCCAGAGGAGGGCATCGGCGAGCTGGGCGGCCGTGGCGTCAAAGGCGACGCCCCCTGGCTCTACCTCGCCAGGCTCGATCCCGAGCGCGCGCAGCTCCGTCGCCGCGAGCGACTCGGCGCCAGGAGCGGTCACGGCCCAGCAGGGGAGAACGGCAGGAAGCGGCATGGGGTGAAGGTAACGTGACGGGCGACGCCAGCGATGGTAACTTCCCCCATTGCGTCAATGTTGCCCGCTCCAGACGCGGCCGTGAGGCCGCGGCTGACGACAATCTACCTGACCCAGGATCGCCGCCGTGTCCGCACCCGTCTCGACCTTCCTCCGCCATCACTACCGCCATTTTAACGCGGCCGCGCTGATCGATGCGTCCACCGCCTACACGGCGCATCTGGATGGTGGCGGCATCATGATGATCACGATGGCGGGAGCGATGAGCACCGCGGAGCTCGGTCTCTCGCTCGCCGAGATGATCCGGCAGGGGAAGGTGCAGGCGATCACCTGCACGGGCGCGAACCTCGAGGAAGACATCTTCAATCTCGTGGCCCACGACTTCTACGAGCGGGTGCCCAACTACCGCGACCTCACGCCCGCGGATGAGGAGGAGTTGCTCGCCCGCCACATGAATCGCGTCACCGACACCTGCATCCCCGAGATGGAGGCGATGCGCCGGCTCGAGACGGCGGTGCTCGAGGAGTGGGTCGCCGCCGATCAGGCCGGCGAACGCTACTTCCCGCACGAGTTCTTCTATCGCGTGCTGCGCAGCGGCAAGCTGGAGCAGTACTACCAGATCGATCCGAAGAACTCCTGGATGCTCGCCGCCTGCGAGAAGAACCTGCCGATCTTCGTCCCCGGCTGGGAAGACTCCACCCTCGGCAACATGTTCACCGGCCACGTGATCTCGGGGGACATCGAGAACGTCCACACCGTGCGCACCGGCATCGAGTACATGATGCGCCTCGCCGAGTGGTACATGGCGAACAGCCACGTCCCGGGCGGCATCGGCTTCTTCCAGATCGGTGGCGGCATCGCCGGTGACTTCCCCATCTGCGTCGTCCCGATGCTGCTTCAGGATCTACAGCGCGACGACATCCCGGTCTGGGGCTACTTCTGCCAGATCTCCGACAGCACCACCAGCTACGGCTCCTACTCCGGCGCCGTCCCCAATGAGAAGATCACCTGGGGCAAGCTGCGCGCGGACACGCCGAAGTTCATCATCGAGAGCGACGCGAGCATCGTGGCGCCGCTCGTCTTCGCATTGATCTTGGGCTGGTAAGAGAGAGCGAACGGCGAATAGCGAACGGCGAACAGCGGGGTATCTCGTTGAGATCGCGGTGTCAGTCGCCGTTCGCTGATCGCCGTTCGCCGTTCGCCTCTTCCACAGCATCCACCTTCCACCCCACCTCGCGCAGTTTCTCGTAATCCGCGGTCATACCGTCGGCGGCGATCTGCCCGGCGCGCAACTTCATCAAGTCGAGTCGCAGCGTCTCGAGCCCCATGATGGCGTCGATGCTGCGTGGGTCGGCGCGGTCGAGCGCGCGCGCCGAGAGCGCATCGATCAGCGCCGGCACCTCGGCGAGGAGCTTCTGCTCCCCCGGTGGCAGCGCGGCGTAGAGGTGATGGATCGCACCACCGAGGGCCATCGCCGTCGGCTCGCCCGAGATCGGCGCCTGGCGCACCGTTCCCTGCCCGACCGTCACCAGCGACCAGATCCGCTTGCCGACGCCGGTCCCGAGCAGGCGGCCCCACCAGGACCCCTTCACGCCGTGCAATTGCACCAGACGGCGGACCGTGATCACCGGCGCAACCAGCGCCAGCAGCATGAAGCCGATGCCCAGAAAATTGTTCATCTTCACGGTGCCGACGATACCGACGAACGTCGCCATCACGCCGAAGCCGTTGACGGCGACGCCGCGATCCCAGAGACCGCTGAGCCGCCCCGTTGACACGCGTGACATCTCGTCGAGCTCGGCGTCGTACTGGCGGATGGCGCGCAGGGCGACCTCCCGCGTGTAGCCAGCATCGGCCAACTGACGGATGGTGCTGCCCTGCATCCAGAGCATCAGCAGGGTGAATCCCGCACCGAGCGCGGCAGCCATGTAGAAGAGGAAACTCTCGAATCCGAAAAAGCTCGTCTTGATCACGGCGTCGATGGCGAGTCCGGCGAATCCCGCGCTGATGGCACCCCCGAGCACCACGGCGAGTTGATCCCCCTGCGTCACCGCCTCCCGCGCAAAGCGGCGCAGTGGCACCGGCAACTGCGGCACCAGTGCACGCGCCCCCTGCAGCGCCGAGGCGAATTCCTCGACCGTGGCCCAGCGCTCGGCCGGGTCCCGCAGCAGTGCGCGATCGATCACCGCCGCGGCCGATGACGACAGTGCCGGCACCAGCGTACGGATCGAAGGCGCGTCACTCCCGGATTGCTGCGCCAACAGTGCCCGTCCTTCGGCGCCCTCATAGGGACGCCGTCCCGCGAGGGCGTAGTACGCCGTGACCCCAAGCGCATAGACATCCGCGCGCACATCGGCTCCCCCACCGACGGCCTGCTCTGGGCTCATGTAGTGCATCGTACCCACCGCGGTGCCGACCGGTGTGTCGCCGTCACCAACGGCGGCGATCCCGAAGTCGGTCACCAGCGCGCGATCACTCCCCTCTTCGAGGAGGATGTTGTCGGGCTTGATGTCGCGGTGGATGACGCCGCGCGCATGCGCGTGCGCAATCGCCCAGCTCACCTCCTGCATCAGCCGCAGCGCCTCGGCCATGGGCAACGCCCCGCGGGTGCGGAGCCGCTCGCCGAGGGTCTCGCCCGGGATGTATTCCATCACGAAGAAGACCAATGGGTCCTGGGATGCTACCGCGTGGATCGACACGATATGCGGGTGGGAAAGCTGGGCCGCCGTGCGCGCCTCTCGAAGGAATCGTTCCCTCAGGGCGGCATTCGAGGCGAGCGCCGGAGGGAGCACTTTGATGGCGACGAGTCGGTCGAGGGCGACTTCACGGGCAAGGAAGACGATCCCCATGCCGCCCCGGCCGAGCTCGCGGTCCAGGGAATAGCGGCCGGCGACCTGCGCCTGGAGGGCGAGGAACTCATCGGATGGGGAGTTTTCAGGTTGAAACATGACCGACCTACGGGATGAACCTGACAGCGGTTTCGACGCGGCACCATCGATGATCGATGATCGATCATCGATCATCGGTTACGGCTGCGGCGGTCGGTTCCTCGGCCGGAAGCTGCTGTCGGGGGGGAGTCCCTCGCGTGGCCCACCGGGCCGCCGCCCGCCCGTGGAGTCGAACGGCGGCCGGCCCCCGGTCCGATTCAAATCCATCTGCCAGATCCCGCCGACCGGCACCCGCTTGAAGTCCTCGATCATCCGCGACGCGCGGTAGATCGTCTCGCGGAACGGGTCGAGGGTCGTCGGCTTGTAGACATCCTCGCTGGAAATGACGTTGAAGCCGAAGGCGGAGCCCGGGGCGAGGTTGCGGATGGTGATCCGCAGGTCGACCGAGTCGTTGGTCCCGGGCACGATCTGCACCAGGACCATCCCGTCGGCACCCTCCACGGCGGCGCTGCGCACGCTACGATCAGCGCTCTGCTCGGGCACCACGATCTCCCAGCCAGTGCCGCCACGGACCCGCCGGGCGAGTTCATTGGTGACCTGGGCGTTGAGCGCGGCGAGTTCCGGCGTGGTCGGTGCGCGTGGCGCCGTCACCAGCACGAGGCGGCGCGGCTTGGTGCTGACGATGACCGCCGTCCCGGGCGCAACCGAGGTCGCGCCGGGCACGGTCGGAGGCTGCGGCACGCGCGTGCGGCTCAACTCACCGAAACGGATGCGGAGGATCGAGTCGACGGTGGCGATCTGCACATCGAGCGGCATCGCGACCATCGTCGTCTCCACCACCGTACGTCGAGCGGTCGTGCTGCGGGTGCGCTCCAGTTCGCTCATCAAGGCCTCGGCGATCTTGAGCGAGTCGGCGCGCGTCAGCGGGGCGTTCGTGAGCGGTGCGCCATCCTGCGCGTCGCGCCCGCCAGCGACCACCACGGTGTTGGGCGCGGCAGGCGTCGCCGGCGGCGGCTCATTGCGCGTCTGTGCCCAGTACACCGCCGCACTCAACACCGTCAGCAGCGCGACCGCCGCAACGCCGATCGGGATACGGCTCTTCGGGACCACCACGGCCGAGCGCTCTCCGGAGGTCTCGCGATGCGCATTGGCGGCCATCATCCCGGCGATCCGGTCGAGCTCCCGCAGCACGGTCTGTGCGTCGGCCGGGCGCTCACTCGGATTCTTGGCGAGACAGTGGGCAATCAGCACCGAGAGCGCTTCCGGCACGTCGGCGCGGAGCGCATGCAGCGAGTCCGGTGTGCGCGTCAGCTGCGCCGTCATCGTCGCCGTGGGGGATGGTGCGGCAAAGGGACTCGCGCCGATCAGCAGTTCATAGGCGAGCAGACCGACCGCATAGATGTCGACGCGATGATCGGCGGCCGGATCGGCCGCGAGTTGCTCCGGCGCCATGTAGGCCGGCGTGCCGATCGCCATCCCCGAGGTCGTATGCCCCGCGATCCCGGTGGGCAACGCGGCGAAGAGCGCCTTCGCCACGCCGAAGTCGGTGACCACGGCGTGCTGGCCATCAGACAGGATGTTGGCCGGCTTGATGTCGCGATGGACGACGCCGCGCGCATGGGCGTAGGCGAGCGCCTCAACAACATCATGGAGCATCACAATGGTGTCGCGGACCGGCAGCGGTCCCTGTTGCTCAAGCCGGTGCCGCAGCGACTCGCCGGCGATGAACGGCATCGTGAACCAGAGCAACTCCCCCGCCTCGCCGGCGTGGAGCAGCGGCACGATATAGGGATGGGAGAGCCGTGCCGCCAACTGGACCTCGCGCCGGAACCGCTCGCGATTGACCCCGGCGGCCAGCTCTGGCGGGAGGACCTTGATCACGACCTCGCGCCCCAACGCCTCCTCGCGCGCCACGAACACCCGGCTCATCCCGCCGCCGGTGAGTTCGCGCTCGATCAGATAGGCCTCGCCGAGGGCAGCCTTGAGGTCGTGGAGCAGGGCGTCGGTCACGTGAGTCCTGGTGCGATGGTCAGTCGGGGGAACAGCCCCGGGCGTTCGTCTGCTGAATATACGGCTTCGACGGGCCGAAGGATGAGAGGCCCCGGCGCCTCCATCGGATGCCGCCGCGTCGATAGATTGCACCCCACTCACTTTCTGCCCGATGCCCGAGGCACCTGATGCGACGCACCCCGACCGCCCTGCTCGTCCGTCCCACCGCCCCCGTGGCGGTGTGGCGCCCGGCCCGTGCCCTCATCGCGGCGGCGGTGTTCCTCGCCGCGTGCGGCGGGTCACCAACCGGCACGAGCGGGGTCGAGGTGGTCGTCATCACCCCGCCGACGCTCTCGGTCGGCGTGGGCGGTATCGATTCGCTGACCGCCCTCGCCATCGGCACCGGCGGCACCGTCGTCTCGACGACCATCGACTGGCGATCGCTGGCGCCCACCGTGGCGACCGTCACCGGCACCGGCCGGGTCACCGGCGTCGTCCCCGGGAGCGCGATGGTCGTCGCCTCGGCCGGCGGCAAGGCGGACACCGTCGAGGTGCAGGTCTACGGTGCGTTGCAGGCGATCACGGTCACCATCGATCGCCCCATCATCAAGTCGAGTGATACCACCCGTGTGCGCGCCATCGGGCGCGATGTCGGTGGTCGCCTCGTGCCGATCACCCCGGACTGGTCGGTCAGCGACCCGACCGTCGCCCTCGTGGCCCCGAACGGACTCGTGCTCGGACTCCGTTACAACGCCAACACGTCGATCTTCGCGAGCGTCGATGGCATCACCGGCTTCGCGACGGTCTCGGTGGTGCCATCCGACGTGAAGAGTGTCGCCATCCGTCCCGATAGCGCGACCATTTCGCTCGGCACCACCTTTCCGTTGCGGGCCACGGTCACGGATGAATTCGACGTCGAGGTCACTGACCGGAATGTGGTCTGGACGACCACCAACGGCGATGTGATCTCCGTGAGCAACACGGGTCAGCTCCTCGCCGTCTCCCCGGGTACCGCGACGGTCCGCGCCACCACCGGCGGCAAGACCGGCTCGGCGACCTTCGTCGTGACCAGCGTGCCACAGAACGTGTACCAGCTCGAGGTCACCAATCAGCTGATGGCCTCGGTCCGCCTCTTCGTGAATGACTCGCTGGTGGTGGTCCTGCAGGAGAATTCGTCGAGTGCCGTGCAACTACCGAAGGTCGCCAGCGTACGGGTTCGTTGGTCGCTCATACGGCCCAAGGCGGGTACGGCCGGGGAGCCGCTGTCGGAAACGCTTGGCACCGTGACCAACCCGGACGGCATCGTGCGCTTCACGGTCGACAACGTGATCAACGGCACGACGTACTTCACGCCGTTCGTTCGCTCGCTGGCGACGGACAAATTCGAGGTGGACATGACGCTGAAGGATGCGGCGGGACCGTGCGGATGTCCGGTGTCGGCGGCCGAACCCGACCGGCGCTTTGGATACTGGCGCTACGGTCCCGGCGCGACGATGCTCTTGATCAACAGCGCGGATGCGTCGAAGACGATCTCGGTACCGGTGCCGCTCGGGGCGATCGAAGCGGGCACCGGCATCTGGCGCACCACCATTCTCGTCGGCCCCTGAGCGCCGCTACTCCTTGTAGCCGACCACGCGAGCGAGGACGTTGGCGACGATGAAGGTCACGATGAAGAAGCCGACCAACGCATAGATGTAGACGAGCTCAGGCAACGGCATGGGACGCACGGGATAACTCCGGGAAAATGGCCGGGGAAAAAACTAATCGAAGTCCTGCAGGCGGCGGTGGGCGACCAGCGCCCCACACCACCATTCGAGAAGACAGTAGTTACCCCCAAACACACCGCGGCTCGGAGCCGGCGT
>JBBQJU010000106.1:0-8662 GCA_038326215.1 Gemmatimonadales bacterium
GCAAGGGTATCCCCGACACCCATCCCGGGGTGGCGATGGCGATCCAGATGCGCGGGTTGGCGCTTGCAGGCAAAGGCGATCACTCCGCCGCGGTTCGTGCGCTCCGGGAATCGCTGGCGCTCCGGCGCATCAGCTTTCCCGCAGGGCACTGGGCCATCGGCAGCAGCGAGAGCCTGCTGGGCGAGGAACTGCTCGCCGCCTCGGCCCGTACGGAAGGGCTGCAGCTGCTCCGTGCCGGGTGTGGGACGCTGGCCAAGGCGCTCGGGCCGGACCATCCGATGACGAAGAAGGCGGTGGCGCGGTTGGTCGCGGCAGGAGTAGCCGGCTCCGCCTGCGGTTGAGCCCGTCGACCACATCATCCCCCCGAAGGGAGTGCGACGCGTGACCCTGTCGAAATTCGAGTGCCTCAGCCGCTATGTGCGCACCATCGGGCGCGCAGGTGACGGGCCAGGAGAGTACCGCGAACCGATGATGCGGCTCGCCCTCGGCACCGACGGGACGCTGCTCATGTATGATGCCAGTCACATGCGAGTCAATCGCTACGGACCGACCGGCGCGTCAACCACCGGCTTCGAGCCGAACAACGATTGGACCGTACTTCCCGATGGCCGCCTGATCGCCTGGCGCACCGACCGCCTCGGCTTCTTCACCAAGGGACCGAGGGGGATGACGGTGGCGGAGCTCGCGGACGCGGCACACCGCTTCGATACATTGGAGCGTCGCGAACTCCAGGCGCTGCAGGACTTCTCGGAGAAGCACCGCAAACCCGAAGGAGACATGGTCTACGTTCACGGCGTGATCCCGGAGCGTACGCAGGCGATCACCGAACTCCGCCTGGACCTCGATCAACGCGTCTGGCTGCGGCGGTCCACCCCGTCGGTCCGTACCCCTCCACGTCCCGGCGGCCCATCACGACCAAATGACCCGAAGCCGCCGACACTTTCGTTCAGCGAACCAGAAGTCTGGATCGCCTTTCGCCTCGACGGCACCTACCTCGGCGAGGTACGCTTCCCCCTCGGCGTCCAGGTGCGCGCGTTCGACAAGGACATCGCATGGGGAACCCTCACGTCCGCTGACGACGAACCTCTGCTGGTGAAGTATTCGATCAGTGGCGCCCAACGTGGAAAACTCCGATGATTACTGATCGCCTCTTCGACGGCGCCCTCTGGGCGACCGTCGCACTGGTGATTACATCCCGTCCTTCGCAGTCCGCGGCTGTTGTGGCTCGGCGATGTAGGCCGCAGGAAGCTCACCAGTCAATGCAATGAGCCAGGCGCGAATCGATCCGATGCGTGCGTCGTCGAGTTCCACGCCGAGCTGATGCCGGGCCATCATTCGAATCGCCTCGTCAAGGGACGCCACGGAGCCATCGTGAAAGTATGGCGACGTCATACTCACGTTGCGCAGCGACGGCACCTTGAAGACGTAGAGATCCGTCGGGACCTTGGTGACCACGATGCGACCGCTGTCCGTCAGCGCCGGCCATGGCTTGACCAGCCCGAGCCGCTGGTACATCTGACCACCAACGTAGGCGCCGTTGTGACAGGCGGCACATCCCGTGCGCACGAAGGTGGCGAATCCCTGCTTCTCCGCAGGTGATAGCGCCAGGGTGTCACCAGCGAGATACGTATCCCAGCGGGACGGTGTCACGAGGCCACGTTCAAAGGCGCCGATGGCCCGTCCGACATTGTCGTAGTTGACCGCATCCGGGTCGCTCGGAAAAGCGGCCGCGAACGCTGCACGATAGCTCGCCGACGCCCGGAGATGAACGAGGACCGCACCGGAGTTCGGCATGCCCATCTCCACGGCATTGAGAATGGGGCCTTTCGCCTGCTCCTCAACCGTCGCCGCACGGCCATCCCAGAATTGGGCGATGTGCCCCGCCGCATTGTAGACCGATGGCGCGTTCCGGCCCCCAACGTGCCCGACGCTGCCAAAGCTGACGCGTCGGCCGTCGGCGCCGTACCCGTTGAGCGCGTGACAGCTGTTGCACGACACATCGTGTCCGTTGGACAGGAGCGGTTCGTGAAACAGCCGGCGACCGAGCGCGATCATGGTCGGTGACGGTGGTGGCCCGGGAAGCACCATCGTGGCAGGAAGTGGCGCGAACAGTGCGAGTTCAGCCCTCGTGATCGGCGTCGCGTCACTGTTCCGTGGCGCATTTGTCGCCGCAGCGACGGCGGCACTGTCCGTCGGCTTGGCGGGCTGTTCCCCCACAGTGCATGCTGCGAGCACCGCGAGCACCGCAGGGGTCAGTCGATGGCGCATACGCATTGCAAACCTCAGCATCTCGTGTAGGTGGCGACATCATTGCGTCGGCGTCGCACTGTCTCCTCGCCGACGGCCGCCTGCACTGCTTCATGCGGGCCGCTCCCGAATCGTATCCGGCCCCGCGAGCCATCACCATCGCTCGAAGGAGTGAGCGACGCTTTGCCCGCGCCGGAGTATGCTTCCTGCGGAATGATGCGACACGTCGTGACGCCGCGCGACGACTCGCGCCACTGCAGCGAGTAGTACGTGGAGGCCACGGTGATGAAGCAGGCGTCATGACAGCACAGCCACCTGAGATGCCGCGATCGGCGGATGCACGCCCCACTCCGGCGGCGGTGTGGCACGCCCTCTCGACGGAGGAGGCCGCCCGGCGGCTGCAGACCGACGGGGCACGTGGGCTGACCGACGAGGAAGCGTCTCGCCGGCTCGTGCACTATGGTCCGAATGCCTTGGTCGCCGCGCCCAGGCCTTCGGTGTTCTCGATGTTCGTGCATCAGTTTGCCAGTCTCATCATCGCCCTGCTAGCCGCGGCCACGGTGGTCGCCTTTGCAATGGGCGACCGTATCGAAGCCATCGCGATCCTGGTGGTCATTGGGCTGAATGCCACCATCGGCTTCCTGACGGAATGGAAGGCGGAGCGAACGCTCTCCGCGCTGCAGAATCAGGCGGTCCCCGTGGCCCATGTCGTGCGCGGAGGGGAGGCGCGCCAGATCCCGGCGGTCGAACTGGTGCCGGGCGATCTCCTCATCCTGGCCGCGGGGGCGCGCGTGCCGGCCGATGGCCGGGTCGTCGAGAGCGCCAGATTGCAGATCGAGGAATCGGCGCTGACCGGGGAATCGCAACCGGTGACCAAAGTGACCGAAGCACTCCCAGACTCCGATGTGGCACTCGGCGATCGGCTCAATTTCGCCTTCATGGGCACCACGATCACCGACGGTCGCGGGGGCTTGCTGGTCACGGAGACGGGCGCCAGAACGGAAATGGGCAAGATCGGCATCCTGATCGACGAGGCAAGCAGCCGCGAGACTCCCCTCGAGCTGAAGCTCGCCCGGCTCGGTCGTCTGCTCATCGCTGTGGTGCTGGGGCTTTGCGCGGTGATCATCCTGGCGGGCTGGCTCCGCGGCAACAGCTTTCTGTTTATGCTGGAAGTCGGCATTTCCCTCGCAATCGCGGCAGTACCCGAGGGGCTGCCAGCCGTGACCACCATGACCCTGGCGCTCGGCATGCAACGGATGGCCCGGATGCGAGCGGTCATCCGCCGCCTCCCGGCAGTCGAGACGCTGGGTTCCACGACCGTCATTTGCACGGACAAGACAGGGACGCTCACCAAGAACGAGATGACGGTCAGCGTACTCCTCCTGGCCGGGAGACGCATCGACGTCACCGGCTCCGGGTACGCACCCCGCGGGACGTTCTCGTCCAATGGCCGACCAGTCGATCCGCACGCAGACGACCACCTGGCACTCGCACTGCGCATTGGTGCCCTGTGCAACGACGCGACCATCGAACGGCACGACGGCAACGAGACTGTCCTTGGCGACCCGACCGAAGCCGCCTTGATCGTGGTGGCCGAAAAAGCCGGCAGCGGGCCAACCGCCTTGGCCGCTGATTTTCCGCGCGTTGCCGAGGTCCCGTTCGACAGTGCGACCAAGCGCATGGCCACCGTCCACCGGACCCCGCAGGACGACGTCGTGGTCGCCTACGTCAAGGGCGCACCGGCTGGGCTGCTGGCCGCGAGTGTCTCCGAGGTCCGCGCCACGGGGACGACGCCGCTCACACCGGACGACCGCCAACGGTGGGTCGATACCAATCTGCAGTTGGCCGGGGCGGCCTTGCGCGTCCTCGGCTTGGCCTACCGCGAACTGCCGGTCGGCTACCAGAAGGCAGACCTTGCCCGCGATCTGATCTTCGTCGGACTGGTCGGCATGATCGACCCGCTCCGCGATGAGGCCAAGGCTGCCATCGCGACCTGCCGCGAAGCCGGCATTCGCACGGTGATGATCACCGGCGACCAGCAGGCGACGGCCGCCGAAATCGCGCGCCAATTGGGGATCGACTGCGACCTCGAGGGCCGCTTGCTCAAGACGGTCCATGCCCGCGAGTTGGCCGACCTGGACGCGGCCGGATGGCAACGGATTGTGGCGGAGGCCGCCGTGTTCGCGCGCGTCTCCCCAAAGCACAAGCTGCAGATCGTCGAGGCGCTGCAGACGGACGGGCATGTCGTCGCCATGACCGGGGACGGGGTGAACGACGCGCCGGCATTGAAACAGGCGGACATCGGCGTGGCGATGGGCATCAAGGGGACCGAGGTCGCCAAGGAAACGGCCGACATGGTCATCACTGACGACAACTTCGCGACCATTGTCAGTGCGATCGAACAGGGACGGATCATCTATGCCAACATCCTTCGGTTCCTGCACTATCTCTTTTCGTGCAATTTCGCCGAGATCCTGACGGTATTCGTCGCGATCATGGTCGGCTGGCCGTTGCCACTGGCGGCGCTCCAGATCCTCTGGCTCAACATGATCACCGACATCTTCCCCGCTCTGGCCCTGGCGCTGGAGCCGTCGTCCCCCGACATGATGACGCTGCCACCGCGGGCACCAAAGGAATCCCTGCTCACGCCCCGGTTCGTCGGCTTGATCCTCTGGCAGGGGTCGCTGATCGCCGGGGTCACCCTGCTGGCCTTCTGCCTCGGCATGCGCTGGTACGGGGAGGAAGGGGAAGGCCTGCGGCATGCGGTGACGCTGACGTTCATGACCTTGGCCCTGGCCCAGGTCGCCCACGCATTCAATGCACGCTCGCAGCGCCGCTCGGCGTTTGATGCCGGGCTCTTCACGAACGGCTGGCTCTGGGGCGCCGTGCTGATCTGCCTGCTCCTCCAGGTGGCGGCGGTCCAGCTCCCATTCCTGCAAGCCGTGCTGCGTACCGTTCCGCTCACCGCCACGGACTGGGGGGTCGTCGCCGGCTGTTCCCTGCTCCCCGTGGCGGTCGTCGAGGTCGTGAAAGCCGTGCAACGGCACGTCCCCCCGCCTGGAGGGCCTCGGGGTCAGGCCGGCGGCCTTCCAATGGAACCGGGGCCAATCCCGCGCTGAAACGATTGGCCGTTCCCGGACATCCAACCATTTATGCGACCACCCCGTACGGGTGACGATAGTCCATCTCCCGAGGCCCATGCTCGCGAGACCATTCCCATCCCCGGAGTTCCGCAATGATCCCTGTCCGTGCCCTCCTCGCCCTGCTGGTCACGTTGCCCGTGGTGGCAAGCGCCCAGTCCGGGGTGGTCCGCTACGACCAGGCCAATCGAATCGATTTCAAGCTCCCGCCAGAAATGGCCCGGAACCCGCAGTTCATGGCGAACATGCCCAAGGCGTCAGTGAAGCCGATGCAGCTCCGCTTCACCCCTGAGGCGGCCCTCTTCGGCCCGGCCCCGGCCCAAGCGGCCGGCGGCGCCCAGGCGGCAGGGGGACGGGCGGATGTCGTGATGATCGGCGGCGCGGGCGGCGGCGGTCGCGAAATGATGGTCCGTGAAGTGGAACTGGCCTCGATGAGCAGCGCCAGCTTCGCCTTCTTTGGGGGTGGTGGCGGCGGATTGGATGCCGTCACTGGCGCCTACACCGACCTCGGGGATGGAAGCTACGTCGAACTCCGTACGCTGCTCGGCCGGACCTTCCGGATCATGGAAGCACGTCCCGCGTTCGCCTGGAAGCTCACCGGCGAAGCGGCCTCGTTCCTCGGCTATCCGGTCTACCAGGCGATCGCGAAGCAGGATAGCAGCACGATCGAAGCATGGTTTACCCCGGATATCCCGGTCTCCGCTGGCCCTGCCCAATATGGGGGCCTCCCGGGGTTGATCCTGACGCTGGCGGTCGACTCCAATCGCGTGGTGTATACCGCCACCGCGGTCGATCTCAAGACGCCGGTCGAGAAGATCGTGGCGCCGACCGAGGGCAGCAAGACGACCCGTGCCGAGTACAGCCGGACGTTGGCGGAGAAGCAGGCCGAGATGGAAAAGTCTCGTCGTGGACGGGGCAACTAGGATGACCGTCTCCTCGAAGCGGTACCAGACATTGCTCGCCGTCGCCGCGTTCGTCGTCGGCAGTGCCGTGATGCCTCGGGCCGTCGTTGCCCAGCAGTTCGACGTGCGTGGTGTGGTCGTCGACTCGCTCAAGAAGCCGGTGTCTGGTGCCATGGTGGTCGCGCTGACACGGACCGATTCGGTGATCGCCGCATTCACCACCTCAGGCGGCACCGGCGGCTACATCCTGCGGCGCCTCGCGCCAGGCAATTACATCCTCCAGGTGACCCAGATCGGTTCGAAGCCATACCGTCGGGACTTCACCCTCAGTGCCGCGAACTTCACTGCGGACAGCGTGGTGATGGTCGGGGCAGGCCCGATCAAGCTGAACGACCTCGTGGTCAGCGCCGAGCATGTCCCGATCGTGAACAAGCCGGACACGCTGGAGTTCAATGCGGACGCCTTCAAGACCCGCATCAACGCCACCGTCGAAGACTTGCTCAAGCGACTCCCGGGCGTAACCGTCGGCTCGGACGGTACGATCACGTCCCAGGGCAAGACCGTGCAGCAGGTGCTGGTTGACGGCAAGGAGTTCTTCGGCGGCGACCCGAAGATGGCCACCAAGAATCTCCCGGCCGCGGCGATCGACAAAGTGCAGGTGTTGCAGAAGAAGTCGGATGCCGCCGAGTTCTCGGGGATCGATGACGGCAACGACCGGACAACCGTCAACCTGGTGCTCAAGCCGAACGCCCGCGTCGGGTACTTTGGCCGCGCGGTCGCTGGTGCCGGACCGGCGCCCCATGTCGAGGCGGCGTTCGCCGGCCCGAAGGGCGATGATCCACGCTACACCGGCAACCTCAACCTCAACCGCTTCTCCCCCGAGACGCAGCTCTCCGTGGTGGGCAACCGGAACAATGTCGGCAACTCGGGCTTCTCCTTCGGCTCCGAGGCCATCATGGGCGGTCGCGGGAGCGGTGGCGCCGGCGGCCTCGGGAGCGGCTTCAGCGAGACGATGGCCATCGGCCTCAATGGCAGCCGGCAGTTTGCCAAGAACAGCTGGCTCCGAGGCAGCTATTTCCTGAGCACCGCCGACAATCGGCAGCAGGCGTTCACCGACGACCAGCTCCTGCAAGGCGCCTCGGTCTCGGCCAATCGCTCCGAGACGGCGACGACGCAGGCCGACAACACGTCGCACCGCCTGAACCTGAATGCGCAGCATGCGTTCAATGATTGGAACCAGCTTCGATTCCGCGGCAACGTCAATGGCGGCAACAGCAGCTCCGATAACATCTCGCAGCAGGAGACGCTGCGCCCGGATGGTTCTTTCCAGAACAGCGCCACCTCGCGCGTCGCGACCAACGGCGACAACCTGAGTGGCGATGGTCGGTTCACCTTCTCCAAGCGCTTCAACCAGGCGGGCCGGTCGCTCATCGCCGAGGCATGGGGTGAGTTGAGCTCGCCGGATCAGCGCTCGAACCTGACGTCAAGCACCAACTTCAGCAACGGCGCAGGCGGCGTCACCACGCGGGACCTGTTACAGACGCAGCACCGCGACAGCCGCACCTTCACCACCGGCCAGCGCCTCGGCCTGACCGAGCCCCTCGGCAAGGGGAAGGTGCTCGAGCTCTACGGACAGCATCGCGGCATTTCCGAGGATCAGACGTACGACGTCAACGACTTGGTGGGGGGGACGCCAGTACCCAACACCGACCTCAGCCGAGCCTTCGAGCGGACCTACAGCTACCTCCAGGGCGGCACACGCTTCAGCCACAACACCCAGGCGCTTCGCTGGGTGGTCGGGGCCGAAGTGCAGACCTCCAATCTGCAGGGGACGATCCTCGGACGGAATGAGTCGATCGACAACGGCTTCACCAACTTCCTGCCGTCCGCCAACATGCGCTACCAGATCAACTCGGGCAGCAACTTCTCGGTGAACTACCGGACCTCGACGCGCGATCCGTCGCTGAGCGAACTGCAGCCGTTCGTCGACAATACCGATCCGCTCCGGACCTATGCCGGCAATCCGAATCTGACGCCGCAATACCAGCACAGCCTGCGGACGGACTTCCGGCGCTTCGACCAGTTCACCTTCCGCAGCGTCTACGCCTACGCGAACGTGGGCTACAATCGCAATCAGATCGTGCAGTCGCGGGTGATCGATCCTCAGGGCCGCCAGACCGTTATGCCGATCAACTTGGGCGACGGCTGGAACAGCAGCTTCGGCGGCAGCCTCGGCACGCCCATTCGGGCGCTTGGGGCCCAGGTGGACCTGGACTACGGGTACAACCGGTCGGTTGGCCAGGAGCTCGTCAACACGATCGAGAACCGGAGCACCAACGCCAGCCACAGCATCGGATTGCGCCTGCAGAACCG
>JBBQJU010000107.1:0-8631 GCA_038326215.1 Gemmatimonadales bacterium
GGGCACAGCATCAGTACAGGGAACTTCGGGATGAAAAAGGGAGTGGGGAGAAGCCTACCCCCACCCCGAATCCGGCGCAAGCGGCAAGGCAATCGATGATCGATCATCGATGATCGATCATCGACCGTCAGTCCGCTGTCACTCGTAGGTATCCATCTGCGCGCGCTGCAGCGTCCCCGAGAAGTCGACGTAGCACACCTTCGTCTCGGAGTAGAATTCGAACACTTCCCAGCCGCCCTCGCGGTGCCCGTTACCAGTCTGCTTCACGCCGCCGAACGGCAGGTGTGCCTCGGCGCCGATGGTCGGCGCGTTGACGTAGGTGATCCCGTTCTGCAGATCCTCGAGCGCGCGGAAGGCGCGGTTCACGTCGCGAGTGTAGATCGACGACGAGAGGCCGTACTTCACCTCGTTGTTCACCTTCACCGCTTCCTCGTACGACCCGACCTTGATCACGCTGAGCACGGGGCCGAAGATTTCTTCCATGGCCAGACGGGAGCCCGCTTTGACGTTGGTGAAGACGGTCGGCTTGTAGAAGAAGCCGTTGGCGAGGCGCGGCGAGCGGGGCCGGGCCCCACCGCAGACCAGCGTGGCTCCCTGGGCCTTCCCGATCTCGACGTAGCGCTCGACCTTCTCGCGCGCGGCCTCGTGAATGAGCGGGCCGACCTGGCTCTTGGGCATCCGGCCGTCGCCCAGCACCAGCTTTTCGGCGGCTTCCACCAGGCGCTCCACGAAACGATCGTGGACTTTGCGGTGGATGATCAGCCGCGACGTCGCGGTGCAGCGCTGTCCGGTCGTGCCGAACGCGCCCCAGAGGATCCCCTCGAGCGCCAGGTCGAGGTCGGCGTCATCCATCACGATCTGGGCGTTCTTACCACCCATCTCGAGCGACAGGCGCTTGTGCATCCGGCCACAGATCTCGCCGATCTTCGACCCCGTGTCCGTCGATCCCGTGAAGGAGATCACCGGCACATCCGGATGGTCCACGAGCGCCGCACCAGCCGCCCCCCCGCCATGGACCAGCTGGATGACCTGCGGCGGGAGTCCCGCCTCGAGCAGCGCCTCGACCAGGAGGTGCGACGAATGCGGCACGTCCTCGGAGGCCTTGAGAATCACGCTGTTTCCGCAGAGCAACGCCGGAAACATCTTCCACGTCGGGATCGCCATCGGGAAATTGAACGGTGTGATCAACCCCGCCACACCGATCGGCCGGCGGACGCTCATCGCCCACTTGTGGCGGAGCTCGGAGGGCACGGTGTGCCCGAAGAGGCGCCGCCCCTCGGTGGCCGCGTAGTAGGCCGTGTCGATCCCCTCCTGGACGTCACCGCCGGTTTCGGCCAGCACCTTTCCCATCTCGCGGGTCATGGCGTCGGCGAGCTCGTCCTTCCGGTCGGTCAGGATGTCGCCGAGGCGGCGCAGCACATCGCCCCGGAGCGGCGCCGGCGTGCGCGACCACTGCTCGAAGCCGATCTTCGCCGACGCCACGGCCGCCGCGATGTCGGCCGGCCCGGAATCAGGGAAGCGACCGATCACGTCGGTGGTATCCGCCGGATTGCGATTGGTGATGTAGCGCCCGGTGGTCGGTGCAACCCACTTGCCGGCAATGAAATTCTTGAATGTCTTGGCCATAACTCGTCTGGTCAGGAGGGACAGGTCCAGGTGCGCGACACGGCCGCATAGCCGGTGCGCGGAAGTACCTCGGCGGCCGCAAAGGCGAGACCGGCGAGGAAGGTCAGGAGGCCGACGACGTGCGCCAGCCCCCGGCGATGCGTCCACGAGCTCCGCATCGTCATCAAACCACACCCTGCCACGGCAGCGACCCCGATCAGGTAGCCATAGAGCCAGGGGCCGCAACTCTTGTTGTAGGGCCAGTAATAGAGCGCCACCGCGCCGAGCACCCCGAGGATCGCGATCAGCCAGACGAAGACGGTGTCGCGGCCACGCGAGCCCGTCGGCGCGGCCGCACGCGGGGCAGCCGGCGCCGGTGCCGCACTCGCCTGACGCGCAGGCGGCGACGCGCCCGGGGCCGGCGGAGGCGCAGGCCGATCCGACGCCATCAGCTTGTCGATCTCTGCCATCTCTTTGTCCCAGTCACGCGGTCCGGTCATGGGCGCTCCCGCTGCAGGCCGTACTTCTCGATCTTGGTATAGAGATTCGAGCGCGGCATGCCAAGCGCGCGCGCCGTCTCGGCGACATTCCAATAGTGCTCCTGCAGCCGCGCTTCGAGGAAGGCACGCTCGGCCGCATCGCGGAACTCCCCGAAGCTCTTGTCGGCCGCGTCCGCCGCCATGCGGGCCGGATCGATCGTCGACTCGATGGGCAGCACGAGGTCGATGTCGTCCTCGGTGACCTCCGCGCCGGTCGTGAGGATCAGCAGCCGCTCCACCGCGTTGCGTAGCTCGCGCACGTTGCCGGGCCACCGACGCCGCTGCAGCCGCCGCAACGCGCCGCCCGTGAAGGGCTTCGGTGCCATCCCCGGCCCGCTGCCCAGCACTGCGACAAAATGGGAGACCAGTGCCGGAACATCCTCGGCGCGCTGCCGCAACGGTGGCACCGGGATCGGCATCACGTTGAGCCGGTGGTAGAGGTCCTCGCGGAAGCGGCCCTCGCGGATCTCGCCCTCGAGGTCCCGATTGGTCGCGGCGATGACCCGCACGTCCACCGGGATCGCCTTCGAGTCGCCAACGCGGACAATCACTCCTTCCTGCAGGGCCCGGAGGATCTTCGCCTGCGCGGAGAGGGCGAGGTCGCCGATTTCGTCGAGGAAGAGTGTGCCGCCATCCGCTGCCTCGAACTTCCCGCGCTGATCACCCGTCGCGCCGGTGAAGGCACCCTTGGTGTGGCCGAAGAGCTCGCTCTCGACCAGCTCGCTGGGGATCGCCGCGCAATTCACCTCGACGAACGGCCCCTTGGCGCGTGCCGAGCCGTCGTGGATGGCACGGGCCACCAGCTCCTTGCCGCTGCCGTTCTCGCCGGTGATCAGGACACGAGCGTTGGTCGGCGCCACCCGTGCCGCGAGCTCACGAATCCGCCCCAACCCTTCGCTGGCACCGACCATGGCGAAGCGCGCATCGGTCGCCCGGGCGAGTCCCTCGCGGAGGCGAGCATTTTCCCCGACCAACTGCCGATGCTCCATCGCGCGCTGCACCGTCACCAGGAGGCGATCGGCGTCAAGTGGCTTCTCGAGGAAGTCGAAGGCGCCCTGCTTCACCGCCTGCACCGCCGTGGCAATGGTGGCATGACCGGAGATCATCACCACGCGGGCTTCAGGGTCCTGCTGACGCAACTGCGTCAGGGTATCGAGACCATCGATGCCCTGCATCTTCACGTCAAGAATGACCAGATCCGCAGGGCGGGTGCGATAGCTGCTGAGCGCTTCGCCGCCGGACGCGGCCGTCGCGACGTCGTAGCCTTCGTAGCCGAGGACCTGCGCCAGGATATCGCGGATGGAGCGCTCGTCGTCCACCACCAGAATCCGACCGTTCATCGGCCCGCTCCATCACGATAGATCGCCACGCCCGCCGGCCGGACCCGAAAACCGGTCACGCCGCGGGGCATCAGAATCTCCAGTCGGCCATCACTGGGCCGCCCGGTCGCCTTCGCGATGAGTCGCGACGTGAGGTCGCTCGGCACCGGGAGGCCGCGCACCATGACCTTGTCCATCCGCCATTCCGCCACGCCTTGCCGCGCCGGCGTGAGAGTGCCGATCGCGATCACTTCCTCGAAGGGCTCGGGCGCGATCGGCAGCATCGAGAGCACGCGCGGTGGCAGCTTCGCCGAGTTGACGAGGGTGCGCACGCGGATGGTGCGGTCGCCGAGCTCGACCGAGATCGAATCGAGCAGCTCGCGCGGGAGGAATGCCGCGCCGACGGCAATCAGCGACGCCATTTCGTCGGCCGAGAGGAGGATCGAATCACGCTGACTCTTGAGGAGCGAATCGACCTTGCCGAGTGCCCGTGCCTCGGCCGACGGCGAGGGGTGCCCAGTGCGCCGCGCCTTGTCGAGCGGGTGGACCACATCGTTCCCCCAGCGCCAGATCTCGTCGCGATAGAGCCACCCCGCCCCGAGCAGGAGGAGGAGCAGGACCAAGAAGACGACCCGACCGAGGCAGCGCATTCCGGGAAACGTAATTCCAGCCCCCCTCTGCCGCCCTCCGCCCCGGGCGATTAGCCTCCGGGATGGCCGACGGCGATCCGCTCCAGGTATCCCCCGCGCTCGCGATCCCTCGCGAGGAGCTGCTGTTCCGCGCCTCGCGGAGTGGCGGTCCCGGCGGGCAGCACGTCAACACCTCCTCGACGCGGATCGAAGTCGTGTGGAACGTCCTGGAATCGCCCACGCTGAACGACTATCAGCGCGAGGCACTCCTCCGCCGCCTTGCCACCCGCCTCGACTCCACCGGGCAGATCCGGGTCGTCTCGCAGGCCGGGCGCTCCCAACTCCAGAACCGCGAGACCGCCCTCGAGCGCCTCGCCGAACTGGTCGCTGCAGCCCTCCTCGAGCCGAAGAAGCGCAAGGCCACCAAGCCCACCAAGGCCTCCAAGGCGCGGCGCGTCGACGACAAGAAGAAGCGCGGCGCCCTCAAGAAGGAGCGCCGCGCCCGCGACCACGAGTAGCTCGGGGCGCAGCATGCTGCGCCCGGAGCGTGTCACTTCCCGACGCTGAGATCGTTCCAGTGCAGCAGGGCGTTGAAGCCGAGCGAGTACGTGCCCTGCGTCTGCCAGCGCCAGAATGGACGAATAGCGAACATCACCAGGTGTCCCTTGCCGATCGAGGCATCGACGAGCTGGGCACGATTGGCGAGCAGCTCGCCGTTCTGCAAGGTGCCGGAGAGGAGCATCTGGTCGGCCTTCGCCGGGAAGGCGAGGACGACGCGCGCCGTGGCCGACGAATCGACGGCGATGCCGCTCAGCGCGTTGCCACCACCCGCACCCCCTCGGCCACCCGCTCCGCCCGGGGCACCACCAGCACCGCGCCCACCAGCGCCACGTCCGGCGGCCGGCGCATCAGCCGCGGCGTCCGGCTTCGACGGCAGCGAGCCGTAGTTGAGGCCAGTCTTCTCCGGATCCCATCCCGACAGCACCAGCGGGAACGCCATCGGCGTAATCGAGCCGCCACGCCCAGGCGTGCCGGCCGGGCCATCGACCAGGGCGACCGCCGGGAGGTTGCCGACGTTGAGGATCGGGCTCTGGTTGAAGTAGACCGGCACCTCGCCATGCTCGTAGCCATAGGTCAGCGGCGACTTCCGGTCGGTCAACACCCCACGCAGGATGGTGCCGCGCGCGAAGAGCGCGATCCCGGACTCGACCTTCACCGCCGGCAACAAGCCGCTCGTGGCGAAGAGCGGCGCCGTGCTGCCCTCGGTGATCAGCGTGCCGCCATCGCGGACAAATTCATAGAGTGCCTTCATCCCGTCGGCACCGAGGCCGCCGCGAATGTCGCTGCTCGAGTCGGGGTAGCCGAGCGACGGAAATTCCTTCGTCGCCTTGTAGGGCAACGGCTTCCCCTCGGCCGCGACCGGCTGCCCTACGCCGCTACCGCCGTGCGGATAGACGATCACATCGTACTTCGCACGCAGGTTTCCGGCACGCGCCATCGGCTCGCCGAAGTAGTCGTACGGCACGCCGTAGTGGTCAAAGGCCGCGCGGACCCACCCTTCGTCCTGGGTACGCGTCCACGAGTGGATGTAGCCGATGCGCGGCAGGTCGAGATCGTGCATCGCGACCTTCGGCATCGACGGCAACGCGACCGCGGCCAGGCCGAGCGGCTTGAGGACCGCGTCGAGTTGCGCGCGATTGGCATTCGGAATCAAGAAGGTGCCGGCTTCGAAGTGCTGCCCGCCGACATCGAATGCGGCATCCGCGGCGCGCATCGGCACCTTCGCCAGCTTGAAGCGGAAGGAGACCAGCGCATTGTCCCGGCTCGCCGGGATCGCGACCACGCTCCCCTTGCCGGTGATGCCTCCGGCGGCGTGCACGTTCGACGTGACTGGCGCCATCGGGCCGGCCAGCAGCGCCGCGTCGCCGACCGGGAGGATCGTCATGTTCCGCATCAGCGGGAAGGTCCAGCCGGTGTCGTCATACGGCGACGGATTCGACACCGCGAAGTTCTGCAACGAGAAGTACATGTCGGCAATCGTGCGGTAGGGCTGATCGCCGCGGACGATCCAGTCGCCCGTCTGCACCTGCACGTGCCCGGCCTTGAACGGCGCCGTGGCGACATTGAACTCCAGTCCCTGCGTACGCAGGTCGTTCACGGCCTCGGCGGCATTCGCCGCCGCATGCTGGCCGGCGGGAATCACCCAGCCGCTGATCGGCCCGGTCTTGCCACGCTCGACGGCGCGCTTGTTCTTGAGCCAGTAGTTCTCCAGGAAGAGCCGGCGATCCTTCGCCATCCGCGAGAGCGAGAAGAGCAGCCCCGACTGCTGGATGTTCACGTTGGCGCGCGGGCCCCAGTTGATGGTCGGCAGTGGCGGGTTCGGGCGAAACCACTCCCGCGAGGTCGTGGTGTTGCCGGTGCGCTGGACGTAGTTCTCCGGGCCGTAGCTCTGCACTTCGTAGAAGCGGCCGATCGCGTTGTGCGTATGGGCGATGAAGAACATGTAATTCGGCGTCCACCCATCGTAGAAGCCGTAGGTCCAGACGCCCGGCACCCCGCGCTTGGTCATTTCCATCACGTCGTTCTTGGCAAGCACCCACCATTCGTCCACCGTGATCGGATCGACGGCCTCGTTGTACGGGCCGCTGCCGGTCGAGGAATAGAGGTACGTCTGCGCCTCGTGCAGGTCGTGCAGGACGGTCGGCGTCCACTCGAGGAAGGTGCGCGTCGTATGCTTCGTCAGCTCGAGGTACTGCCCCATCCCGTCACGATTGTTGTCGTGCTGCACGTACTTGCCCCAATACATCAGCGGCAGATTGCCATCGGCGCCGTACTGCTTGTTGTAGTAGTAGGTGTCGACCATCTTCTCGCGCCCATCGACCTCGATCACCGGCGTGATGAAGGTGATGACGTTGCTGCGGATCTCGCGGATGAACGGTGTGTCCTCGACGACCAGTCGATAGGCCAGCTCCATCAGCATCTCCGGGCCACCGCGCTCGGGAGAGTGCATCCCCGAGGTAACCCAGTAGATCGGCTTGGCGGTGCCGAGGAGCTCCTGCGCGCGCGCCTCAGTGGTGCGGCGCGGATCGGTCAGCTCCTTGAGCATCCCCTTGTACCGATCGAGCTGTGCCAGCGTCGCACTGTCGGCGATCGCGAGCACCACCATGTCGCGCCCCTCTTCGGTCTTGCCGATCGTCCAATACTTGGCACGGGGCGAGGCGGTTGCGATGGCGGCGAGATAGCGATGGATGTCCTTCGCGTACGTCAGCTCGCCCGGCGTCCCGACGATCCGGCCGAGGAACTTGAGTGGCGTGGGCACCGTCGTCGAGGCAGGCAGGTGGTCGACCAATTCGGTCGAGATGCGCGCGTCGGTCAGGTATTCCTTGATCTTGGCGGTGTACTCCACGTCGACCGGCTGGGTCGGGCCCTGGGCGGGCAGTGGAGCGGCCAGCATCACGACCGCCGCAAGGAAGAAGCGCGACATCCTGCCTCCGTCATCTGATTGGGGATCGCCAGGGGGTGTCTGGCAGCCCGAATGAATACGTGCCGATCGGCCGAGGCACCAGACCGGGACTGACAACCCGGACCTATGGTGTCAGATTCAAGCCACTTCCCTCCACCCGGATCCCCGAATGCGCCTTCGCCTCGCCGCCGCTTTGCTGGCTGCACCCTGGGCCCTTACCGCGCAGACGCCATGGCGCCCCGACACCGCAGCCCTCCAGCGGCTCCTCGTGGCCGAGGACCATCGCGGGACCGGTGCGGACGGGATCCAACCGATCCTGGATGGCCTCGGCAGCAAGGACACACTCCTCCGCCGCGTCGCCGCCCGCGCGGCCGGTCGCCTCCAGCGCCCCGACTTGGGACTTGCCCTGACCGCGCTGCTGACCGACCCGATCGCGGCGGTGCGCCGGGAGGCCGCCAATGGCATTGCGCAGAGTCTCAAGCGAGTGCCGCGCCGCCCCCTCGCCGCCGACACGACCACGATCTCCGTGCGTGCCGCGCGGGTGGCATTCTCGACAGCCCTCGCCGCCGAGAAGGACCCTGCGGTGGTCGATGCCCTCGCCGCCTCGCTCGGTCGGTTGCCGTTCGGTGACTCGAGCGAGGCCCGTGCCGCGGAGGCCGCCATCGTGGCCCGAATCAACCGCACCGCCACGCGCCAGATGATGCAGGGTCTCTACCGCCTCGCACAGGGGCGCCGCGCCGTCGGTCCGATGGCCATGCCGACGATCTTCGCAATCCGCCGTGCCGCGGTGGGCTCGGCGGACCCGACCGTGCGGCGTCTCGCGTTCAGTACGCTGATCCTCGCGCAGGGGCTCGACTCGGTCATCGTGGCCACCGGCCTGAAGGACGCCGACGAGCAGGTGCGCCGCCTGGCGTTGTCCGGCATCGCGACGCTCCCCGCGGCGCGGCGCGCTGAGGCGATTGCGGCCGGCGTCGCCGACCGTTCGCCGATCGTCCGCGTCGGGGCGATCGTCGCCGTGCGGCTCGCCACACGCCCAGCCAACTGCACGCCGATCCTCTCGCTTGTCGACGACCGTG
>JBBQJU010000108.1:0-8562 GCA_038326215.1 Gemmatimonadales bacterium
CCTCGGTCTTGGTCCCGAGGGGATCGCCCGGGCGGCGGACCGACAGATTCGCGTCGACGCGGAGCGAGCCCTTCTCCATCGAGCATTCGGAGACCCCGGCGTAGATCAGCAGCTGCCGCACGGTCGTCAGGTATGCGCGCGCCTCACCGGGTGAGCGCATATCGGGCCCGCTGACGATTTCCGCGAGCGGCGTGCCGGCGCGATTGAGGTCGACGGCCGTCTGCCCCGGGATCCGATCGTGCAGCGACTTGCCGGCGTCCTCCTCGAGATGGAGGCGGGTGATCGAGATGGCGATCGGCCCGCGCTCGGGCGACTCGATCATCACCACGCCATGCTCGGCCAGCGGCTTGTCGAACTGCGAGATCTGGTAACCCTTCGGCAGGTCAGGGTAGAAATAGTTCTTGCGGGCGAAGACGCTGCGTTCACGAATGGCGCAGCCGAGGGCGATCGCGCCAATAGTGCCAAGGCGTACCGCCTCCGCGTTCGGTACCGGCAGCGCGCCAGGCAGGCCGAGGCAGACGGGACAGACGTTGGTATTCGGCGCGTCCCCGTAGGAGGTGGGGCAACCGCAGAACATCTTTGAGCGCGTTGCCGGCTGGACGTGGATCTCCAACCCGATCACGGTTTCCCAAGTCATCCCCGCACCTCCGCCACCGCGTCGGTGGCCCGTTCCAGGACCTCCGCGACGGCGAGCATCGTGGCCTCGTCGAAGTTCCGCGCGATCAACTGGCCGCCGATCGGCAGTCCCTGATCGCGCCCGATCGGCACCGACATCGCCGGCACGCCGGCCAGCGAGGCTGGCGCGACGAAGATGTCCTCCAGGTACATCTGTACCGGGTCCGCCGTCTTCTCGCCGGCCTTGAAGGCTGGTGTCGGCGTCGTTGGCGTGAAGAGGAGGTCGACGCCGTCGGCAAAGACGTTGGTGAAGTCGTCGGCAATCAACTTCCGCACGGCTTGCGCACGGACGTAGTACTGGTCTGCATAGCCGGCCGAGAGGACGAAGGTCCCGACCAGTATGCGGCGGCGCACCTCGGGACCGAAGCCCTCGCCACGGGTGGCACGGTAGAGGGCCCGCACGTCACCACCGGCGCCGATATGACGCGGGCCGTAGCGGACCCCGTCAAAGCGCGCGAGATTCGCTGCCGCCTCGGCAGGGTTGACGATGTAATACGTCGGCACGGCATATCGCGTGTGAGGGAGCGACACCTCGCGGACCGTCGCGCCGAGCGCACGGAAGATCGCAATGGCCCGATCGCAGGCAGCGCGGACACCAGCATCGAGATTTGCCGGGAAGTATTCCGTCGGCAAGCCGATCACCAGGCCGGAGAGGTCCGCCCGCGGTGCCGGCAGCGCCATCGGTGCCTCGGCGCGTGTCGTGGCATCGCGGGGGTCCTGACCGGACATCGCGGCGAGGACGTGGGCAGCATCGCTCACCGTCTTGCCGAAGACCGAGATGCAGTCGAGCGATGAACCGAACGCGACGAGGCCGAAGCGCGACACTCGACCATAGCTCGGCTTCACCCCGACCACGCCGCAGAACGCGGCCGGTTGGCGTACCGAGCCACCGGTTTCGGAACCGAGGGCCGCGGGCACGACACCCGCCGCGACCAACACCGCCGAGCCACCGCTCGAACCGCCGGGGACGCGGCTGTGATCGATCGGGTGCAGCACGCGGCCATAGGCCGAGTTTTCCGTGGACGAACCCATGGCGAATTCATCGAGGTTCGCCTTGGCGCCGACGAGCGCCCCGGCGGCGCGCAACCGGGTGATGACGGTCGCCTCGAACGGCGAGGTGTACCCCGCGAGGATCTTCGAGGCGCAGGTCGTCGGCTCCTCGGTGGTGACGATGTTGTCCTTGATCGCGATCGCCATCCCCGTCAGCGGGCCATCAGGGGCCGCGTCAAGTCGATCGGCCTCGCGATCGAGGACGTCCTGAGACCAATGCAGCGTCGCATTGAGGTGCGCCGCATCGCCGAGCCGACGCCCCGTCTCGGCGGCTAGAGTGCGCGCGCTCATTCCTCGGCCATCCCGCCGAGCTTCGGCACGACGAAGAAGCCGTCGACGAACGCCGGCGCCATGGCCGCGGGGCCGCGCACCATCGGAATGGGCGCCACGACATCCTCGCGCAGCGTCAATTGCTCCGGTCCGACCGCCACCGTGCCCGTGCCGTCCGGCACCGCGACGTCCGCCAATTGGGCGACGAACTCGACGATCGCTTCGAGTTGCGTGGCCAGCAACGCCAGATCGTCCTCGGCCACGGCCAGCTCGGCCAACCGCGCCACATGGCGCACTTCCGACGCACCGATTGTCATGCACTCTCCCAGTCGCGCTCGAGGCCGGCGAAGGCGACGAGCAGTTGCTTGGTTCCCACTTCCGGATCGTCGAACGCCACGGAGACCTTCAGGTCCTTGCCACCGCCACTCAAGCCGAGAATCGCCCCGGCGCCAAAGCGACGATGCCGCACTCGCTCGCCCTTCACGTAACGCGGTGCATCCTGATTGTCACTGGCGGGTGGCGTGTCGACAGGTGCCGGCTCGTCCCACACGGCACTCTTCGGGGTCGCGACCTTGGCTGGTGTCGACGGTGCGCGACCCCACGTGGCGCCACTCCCCTGGCTGCCGCTGCGGCCACCGCCCCATCCACCCGATCCCCACGAGGACTGGCCAAGACTACCCCCGACGGCGAACGAGGTGCGCTTCTCTTCCAGCAGCTCCGCCGGAAGTTCCTTCAGAAAGCGCGAGGCCATCGCCGGTCGCAGCTCCCCGCCGCGCCGCCGCGCGCGCGCCCAGGTCATGAGGAGCGCGTCGCGCGCCCGGGTGATGCCGACGTAACAGAGGCGACGCTCCTCATCGAGTCCATCGGGGGATTCGAGAGCGCGTCCTGACGGGAAGAGACCGTCTTCCATTCCGGCGAGGACGACCACCGGCCATTCCAGTCCCTTGGCGGTGTGGAGTGTCATCAGGGTGACCCCGTCTTCACGCCCGGCCGTGGTGTCGACCGCGGACATCAGGGCGGCCTCGGTCAGAAAGCGCTGCAACGGGGTTCCCGGTTCGTCACCCTCGCTGATCACTTCCGACCACTCGGCTGCCCCGGCGACCATCGCGCGGACATTTTCCCAACGATCAGCGCCCTCGATTCCCTCGGCGAGGAGCACCTTCTCGTAGTCGAGAATCCGGATCAGCTCCTCCATGACGAGCACCGGCGCCGACTCACCGACGCGACGACGGACATCGTTCACCTGTGCCGCAAAAGTGGTCAACGCAGCGCGCAGGTTGGGCCGCAGTCCGTTGATCATCTCGGCTCGTTCCGCCGTGGCGAGCATCGCGAGGTTCCACTGCCGCGCCTGCTCGGCCAGCACGATCAGCGAGGAGTCGCCGATGCCGCGCCGCGGGACGCCAACGGCCCGCAACAGCGCCTCGTCATCGGAGGGATTGGCAATCAAGCGGAGGTACGCCAGCAGGTCCTTCACCTCGCGCCGATCGTAGAACGAGATCGATCCCACAATGCGGTACGGCACGCCAGCACGCCGGAGCGCCTCCTCGAGCGCGCGCGATTGCGCATTGGTCCGGTAGAGGATGGCGCACTCCACATACAGCGCACCATCCTGCACCCGCTGTTTCAATTCCCGGGCGATCCACTCCGCCTCGTCGCGCTCATCTGCGGCCGCCAGCACCACGATCGACTCCCCACCGGGGCGCACCGCACGCAACGTCTTGCCGAGCCGCGTCCGGTTGCGGGCGATGACGGCATTGGCCGCATCGAGAATCGGCTTGGTCGAGCGGTAGTTCTCCTCGAGTTTCACCAGCACGGCATCGCCGAAATCAGATTGCAGCGACTGCATGTTGCGCACATCGGCTCCGCGCCAGCCGTAGATGCTCTGGTCGTCGTCGCCGACGGCAAAGACGTTGCGGTGCCCGCTGCCGAGCAGCTTGATCAGCTCGTACTGCACCTTGTTGGTGTCCTGGAACTCGTCGACCAGCAGGAAGTCGAAACGCTGCCGCCACCGTTCCAGCACGTCCGGGTGCTCGCGGAACAGTGTGAGCGGGTGCAGGATCAGGTCGTCGAAGTCCATCGCGTTGGCAAGCTTCAGCGCGCGCTGCAGGGCGACGTAGACATCGGCCGCGACCTTCACGGCTGGATCATGGGGAGCACTGCGCTCGAGGTCCTGCGCCGTCTGCATGGCATTTTTGGCGCCGGAGATGATGTTCTGGATCAGCTTCGGTGGGTAGAGCTTCACCGGATGGTTGCGCTCGTCCATCAACCGGCGGATCAGGGCGATCTGATCGTCCTGATCGTAGATCGAAAAATCCCGAGAGAAGCCGAGGCGGTCGCCCTCGCGCCGGAGGAGGCGAGCGGAGAGCGAGTGGAACGTCCCGATCCAGAGACCGGCCGGATCGCGCTCGAGCAGATCCCCGATCCGGTGCTTCATCTCGCCGGCGGCTTTGTTGGTGAAGGTCACCGCGAAGATCCGCCCCGGCGGCACCCCGTGCGACTCGATCAGCGAGGCGATCCGGGCGGTGAGCACGCGCGTCTTCCCCGAGCCCGCCCCGGCGAGCACGAGAATCGGGCCGGTGACGTGCTCGGCGGCGCGGCGCTGGGCGGGATTGAGTCCGCGCAGCAGATCCTTGCCGAGGGTCATGAAATCGGGGCCGCCAGGGGAAAGCGCATCAGGAATGTCGTTCCATGTTCGGTTGGTTCCAGGGCGAGGCGGCCGCCGTGGGCGTCCTCGATGACCCGACGGGCCAAGGCGAGTCCGATGCCCCAGCCGCCGCGCTTGGTCGTGATGCCCGGTTCAAAGATCGTCCGTCGGAGTTCGCGCGGGACGCCGGGGCCATCATCAATCACGCGGAGCACCGCCTCGTTGCCATCCACTTCGGCGGCGAGGGTGATCGTTCCACCGCGACCCTGCAGCGCATCGATGGCGTTCTTCACCATGGCCTCGAGCGCCCATTCGAGCAGCACCGCGTCGCCGGCGACGACCGGGCCGGCGCTCGGGGCGCGCACCGCGAGGAGGATCGGGGTGGCATGCTTCGGCAGGCGCGGCTGAAAATAGCCGGCGACGCGCTCCGAGAGGGCACCCAGCCCGACGGGGTCACGTCGCGCAGGATTGCCGATCCGCTCGAATCGCTGTGCCACGCGCTGCAATCGCTCGGCGTCCGCGTCGAGGAACTCGGCGATCTTTTCCCGCGGCAGGCCCGCGCCCCGCAGTTGTTCGATCCACCCCTGCAGCGAGGTGAGCGGGGTGCCCATCTGGTGCGCCGCCTCGCGTGCCATCGCCACCCAGAGCCGGTCGCGCTGCGCCGTGGTCGCATTCCGGTAGGCCACCACCGCCACGCCCACCATCACGACCAGCGTGAGTGCCTGGAGGAGGCCGAGGGTAAAGAGCATTCGTGTCGCCGGCATCGGGCCGAAATGCAGCGCCCCGAAGCCCGGCGAGACAATCGGCGGATTCAGCGCATCCAGTGCATCGGCGTAGCTCCGCACCCGCGGATCGTCGAGCGGTGCCTCGAACGGCAGGTTCGCGGCAAAAAGGACGCGGCCCGCACTATCGGTCTGGATCAGCGGCAACCCGAGATCGCGCACGCGACCGCCGAGGTCGAGCAACGCGGCGGTCCCGCCGTTCGGGTCAGGATCGTTCAGACCACGAAAGACGACGGAGTAGAGCTGCGAGGTGGACTGGGCTTCGCCACGAAAGTGTCGCGCCACGAGGAATGAGACGCCGAGCGAGAGGCCCGCGAGCAGGGCGACCAGCAGCACGGCCACGCCGGGGGCGAGCCGGCTGAAGCGACCCTTACGCGCGCGGGACGAGACGGTCGGTCCCGACATAGGGGACCAGCGCGGCCGGGAGCACCACCGAGCCATCAGCCTGCTGCCCGTTTTCGAGGAGCGCGATGATGGTTCGTGGGAAGGCCACTCCCGAGGCATTCAGCGTGTGGACGAACTCCGGCTTCGCGCCGGGCGCCGGGCGGTAGCGGATATTGGCACGGCGAGCCTGGAAGTCTTCGAAGGTCGACGCGCTTGACGCTTCCAACCAGCTGTCCACGCCGGGCGCCCAGACTTCGAGGTCGAAGGTGCAGGCCGAGCTGAAGCCGGTGTCCCCTGCCGCGAGCGCCAACACCCGATAGGGAAGCTCGAGTCGCTGCAGCACCGCCTCGGCATGCGCGGTGAGCAGGGCATGTTCCCGCGCACTTTCCTCGGGCTTCACCAGCCGCACCAATTCGACCTTGTCGAACTGATGGACGCGAATCAGCCCGCGGGTGTCCTTGCCGTGGGCCCCGGCCTCGCGCCGAAAGCACGGGGTGTAGGCGGTCATGGCAATGGGCAAGTCGGCCGCGTCGAGAATTTCGTCGCGGTAGATGTTGGTCACCGGCACTTCAGCGGTCGGGATCAGGAAGAGGTCGTCCGCCGAGGCGTGATACAGGTCATCCTCGAACTTCGGCAACTGGCCCGTGCCGAGGAGCGAGGCACGGTTGACGAGGTACGGCGGTTGGACCTCAAGGTAGCCATGCTCGCGCGTGTGCAGGTCGAGCATGAAGGACGCGAGGCCGCGAACCAGGCGAGCGCCCATGCCGGTGAAGAGCGGGAAGCCCGATCCGGTGAGCTTGGTGCCGCGCGGAAGGTCGAAGAGTCCGAGCGCCACGCCAAGATCCCAGTGCGTCTTCGGTGTGAAGTCGAAGGTGCGCAGCGTGCCCCACTGGCGGACCACCTTGTTGGCCTCGGCACCACCGTCGGGCACCTCGGCGAGCACGGTGTTCGGAATATTGAGGAGGTGGCCTTCGAGGAGCGCTTCGACGTCACGCAGATCCGTCTCCAACAGACGCACCGCGTCACCCGACACTTTCAACGTGGCGAGCAGGTCCTCGGCCGACTCCTTGGCGCGCTTGCGGCGGGCGACCTCTTCGGTCTGGCTGTTGCGCTCGGCTTGCAACCGCTCGACGCGCGTGACCAGGTCGCGTCGCCTGACATCGAGGGCCACGACACGATCGAGCTGCCCGAGGGCATCTTGATCGTGGCGACGGGCGAGCGAGGCGCGGACGCCGTCGGGGTCGAGGCGGAGGCGGCGAAGGTCGAGCATCGGGTCAGTTCCGGGACGTGCCGGGCTCGAGGTTGCGGTAGCCACAATTGATGTTGGCCAGCACCTTGAGATCGACCGTCTTGAGCACAGTATTGAATGCGAGCACCTGCAGTTTGGCGTACTGCGGCACCCCGAGAAAGCAGGTGATGCGCGAGCGACCAGCCAGCACGTCCCCCACGGCAATCGGAATCGTGTCGGTCGAGAGCCAGCCACTCGTGGGGCCGGACTTCAAGTCGTCAAAGGACGTCGTCACTTTCTGCAGCCCGGGATTGCTGCCCCCACCTGTCCCGAGGCCAAGCGCCGCCAGTGGGAGCAGGACCGGCCCCTTCCCCGGAATGATGTCGTAGGCGAAGTCGAAGGCCGACGATTGGTCGGTCCGGATGGGGCTGCCCGCGGTGATCGAGTAGGCCGCGGGCGTTGTCAGGGCGGCCCCGTTGATGGCGCCGAGCGCGACGGTATCCACGAAGTTCGCGGTCGAGGCATCGCCCAGCTGGGTATCACTGCAGGCGACCGTGGCGGCAAGCGCCAGAAGGAGCAGAGGACGGAGACTCATGGCAGAAGGTTAGACCGCTCGCGGGAGCGCGGCAACCCGCGCTCATTGCTTGACTTCCGAGCCTCGGCGGCCCTAGCTTCGCGCCGTCCCTTCCTTCGCCGGAGCACCCCCGTGACGTCCCCCCTTCGATCGGTCCTGCAGGCCCTCGCCGAGCGCCCCGACGTGGCCGGCGTGGTCGTCGTCAGCGACGAGGGGTTGGTCGTCGAGTCGGTCCTGCCGGCGGGTCTGGACCGCGAGGCCATCGCCGCGCTCGGTGCCACCGCGCTCCGTTCGTTGGCAAGCCTGGGGGAAGCGACCGCCCTGGGGGCCCCCGACGACGTGGTCTTGGAGGCCCCGGGCGGTGCCCTGGTCCTCCAGCGGCTCCCTGGCAGTACGGCCTCGCTGGTGGTCCTCGCTGCGGACCACGGCGACCTCGGCACCCTGTTGTACGAATTGCGGCGGCACCGCGCTGCGATCGCTTCCCTGGCCTGAGGCCGACTATGCAATGGGCCGTACTGCTCGCCGGCGGATCCGGAACCCGCTTCTGGCCGCTCTCTTCCCCCGCCCGCCCCAAGCAATTGCTCCCGCTCGCCGGTGCCCGATCGACGGCGGAGGAAGCGATCGACCGCCTCACCGGTTTCATCCCGCCGGAGCGTATTCTGGTGGTGACGGGTGGCCCCTTGGCAGCGGCCCTGCAGGCCAAACTCCCGGTGCCGGTAGCGAACTATCTGATCGAGCCGCGCGCCGCGTCGACGGCACCAGCGCTGGTCTGGGCCACGATTGAAGCGGAGCGGCGCGACCCCGAGGCCGAAGTCATCTCGATGCACGCCGATTGGACCATCCGCGACCCGGCCGCCTTCGTCGCGAGCGCGGCGACGGCGCTCGACACGGCGACGCGGCACTCCCGGCTGGTGACGGTCGGCGTCGTGCCCTCTCGGCCGGAGACCGGCTTCGG
>JBBQJU010000109.1:0-8542 GCA_038326215.1 Gemmatimonadales bacterium
GACTGGATCGGCGGTGGGTTCCGGTTGTGGGTGCTCACCCGGGAGATCCACTCGAATCCCTCGCTGCCCGGGATGATGATCGCCGGCGGGATGGGTGCCTGGGGCTCGTACGTGACGCCGCTGCAGGCCGGGTCGTCGCCGCTCACCGTCTACTCGATGAAGCGGACGGGGGTCCCGGTACCGAAGGCGATCACCGCGACCATCATGTCCTTCATTGCGACCGTCGTCTTCTTCGCGATCGGTGGGCCGCTCGCGCTGCTCTTCGGCGCCGGCAAGGCACTCGGCAGTCGGGGTGACGTTCTCGGGCTTTCCCTCCTTGACCTCTTCAAGGGGAGCATGGCGATCTTCGCGATCCTCGGTGTGCTGCTGATCACGGTCATGGTCGCGCCGAAGTTCATGTCGCGCGGGGTCCACAAGCTGGCCGAGGCCCTCGGGCGGCGGAGCACGCGCGTCGGCGCGCGGCTCGAGGGGCTGCGTGCCGGGATCGACCAGGCAAGCGAGAGCATGAGCGCCTTCAACACCCCGCGTGGCTGGCTCGCGCTCGGCTGGGCCACGCTGATTTCCGGCCCAAGTCACGCGAACAAGTTGCTGGCTGGCTACGTCGCCCTGCGGGCGGTGGGCATCGAGGCGAACTTCGTCGACGTCCTGCTGGTGCAGACGCTGATCACCTTCCTGCTCTACTTCGCGCCGACCCCCGGGGCGAGCGGTGTCGCCGAAGTGCTGTCGGCGGCGGTGATGAGTGTCTATGTGCCCCGCGGCCTGGTGCCCGTCTACACGCTGGTGTGGCGCTGCATCCTCTCCTGGTTCACGATTGCGTTCGGCTTCGTGGTCTTCTCCAGCTGGGTTCGCAAGGGACTCAAGGGCATCGAGGTCGAGTCGCCGTGAGTGCAGTGGCGACGGACGATGTCGCCGCCAACGGAGGCGATCGCGGTCTTGGCCGCCGCCTGCTGGCCTACGTGCGCCCGTATCGCCTCGGCGTCGCCGGTGCGGTGGGGCTGCTCCTGCTCGAAGCCGGCCTGGCGCTGGTCGGCCCCCTGCTCACGCAGCGCGCGATCGACGTGGCGATCCCTGCCCGCGACGCCGATCTCCTCCGCACGCTGGGCCTCTGGTTTCTTGCCGCCCTGATCCTCTCTTTCGTGGCCGAGTACGCCCAGACAGTGCTGACCGCCTGGGTCGGCCAGCGGGTGATGTCGGACCTGCGCCGCCAGATCTTCGAGCGACTGCAACGCCTCTCCGTTCCCTTCTTCGATCGGCAGCCCGTCGGCCGGCTGGTGACGCGGGTCACCTCGGACGTCGAGACGCTGAACGAACTCTTTTCGTCGGGTGTGGTCACAGTGATCGGCGACCTCGCCACGTTGGTGGCGATCAGCGCAATGATGCTGGCGATCGATTGGCGGCTGGCGCTGGTGGCGTTCGCCGTCCTGCCGGCGATGGGGCTGGTGGTCGCCCTCTTTCGCCGCGCGATGCGCGACGCGTTCCGCGATATCCGCGGCGCCGTCGCCCGGATGAACGGCGACCTGCAGGAATTCCTTTCCGGCGTGCGCGTGGTGCAACTGTTCCATCGCGAGGCGGCGGTGGGGGCGGCGTTCGATGCGGTGAATCGCGCGCATCGGGACGCTCAGTTGCGCTCGATTACGCTCTATGCGCTCTTCTTTCCCGTTGTCGAGGTGCTCACGGCGGCGGCCGTCGCCCTGCTGCTCTGGTACGGTGGGTTGCAGCATCTCGGGGGTACGTTGACGGTCGGTGTGCTGGCGGCGTTCATCCAGTTGGTACGCCGCTTCTTCCAGCCGCTGCAGGATCTGGCCGAGAAATTCAACCTGCTGCAGAGTGCGATGGCGAGTGGCGAGCGGATCTTCCTGTTGCTCGACACCCCGATCGAGGTGCCGGAACCGAGTGCGCCGGTGGCGCTGCCCCTTCCGGCACTCGGCGAGGTGGTGTTCGAGGACGTCTGGTTCCGGTACGCCGAGGATGCGCCGTGGGCGTTGCGGGGCGTCTCGTTCCGGGCGGCTCCGGGGGAGACGCTCGCGCTGGTGGGTCACACCGGGGCGGGGAAGAGTACGGTACTCTCGCTGCTACTCCGGTTCTACGCCCCGACCCGCGGCCGGATCTTCGTGGACGGGGTCGATCTGGCCCAACTGGCCCACGACGACCTCCGGGGCCGGATCGGGCTGGTGCCCCAGGACTTGTTTCTCTTCCGGGGGGATCTCTCCCGCAATCTGGTGCTCGATCGGGCGATTCCGCGGGCCCAACTGGATCGGGCGCTGGCCGCGGTCGGCGCCGATGCGCTGATTGAGCGACTGCCCGGCGGGCTGGGCCACCAGCTGAGCGAGCGGGGGCGCTCGCTCTCGGTCGGGGAGCGGCAGATCCTCTCCTTTGCCCGGGCGCTCGCTGGCGAGCCGACGATCCTCCTCCTGGACGAGGCGACCTCTGCCGTGGACCCGGAGTCGGAGACGCGGCTCCAACGCGCCCTAGGCCGCCTCAGGGCCGGCAGAACGGCCCTGGTCGTGGCCCATCGGCTCGGCACCATCGTCGACGCGGACCGAATCCTGGTCTTTCACCATGGCGAGCTGGTCGAGAGCGGCAGTCATCGGGAGCTGCTCCGGCAGGGCGGACTCTACGACCGGCTCGTTCGGCTGCAGGGTGGGGAGCCACGCCGAGCCATCAGCGCCTGAATTCGCTTGCCCCCGAGCCATCACGACGGATAGCTTTCCCTATCACCTTGCGCCCCATCTCACCGACGGAGTCTCCCCTGATCGGACCGCAGTTGAGCGACCCGATGTCCGCTGCCGCGATCCTGCCCTACGGCGGGGGGGCGGAGCAGGGAGGTCCGTTGCTGGCGGTGTTGATTCTCCGCGGCGGCGGGAGCGGGGTCGGGCACATCGCCGTGCGGCAGCCGACGGTGCGGATCGGGCGCGACGCGGGGAACGACGTGGTGTTGCCGGCGCTCAGCCTGAGCGCGACGCATGCCGAACTGCGGTTGCGTGGCGGCGTCTGGACCGTGACGGATCTCGGGTCGATGCATGGCAGCTGGGTGGACGGCGAGCCGGTCTATGGTGCGGTGCCCTTGGGTCCTGGGTCGGTCATCCGACTGGGTGAGGTCGAGGCCGTCTTCTCGCCGAAGGATCGCTGGGAGGATTCGCCCAGCACTTTGATCATTGACGCCGCGCCGCTTGAACCGGCCCCCGGGCCGCCGTTGCCAGCGACGGCTCCCGTCGTTGCGCCGCCGCGGGCACGGTTTCTGGATGATGACGTCCCGACCTTCTCGCTCCCGGACAGTAGCCGACGTCCGGGACCCTTGCTCTTCATCGCGATCGCGTTGGGCATCGCCGCGGTCGCCTACTTCCTCCGCCAGGTTTCCTGAATGCGCTTCTCCTGCGCCGCGCGCACCGATGTCGGGGTGGTCCGGTCCGGCAATGAGGACATGTATCTGATGGCGGCGGAGCGTGGACTCTTCATCGTCGCCGACGGGATGGGTGGCCATGCTGCGGGTGAAGTTGCCAGCGAGATGGCGACCCAGCTGATCGCCCAGGAATTCCGCCCGGTCCGCGGCATGAGTGATGACGAGTTGATGGCGCAGATGGTCGGCGCGATCCGCGCGGCCAACGCGGCGATCTTCCAGCGGACGGTCACGGAGCACGATAAGCGCGGGATGGGAACGACGACGACCGTGGTGTCGCTCCTGCCACGTCGCTACCTGATTGGTCAGGTCGGCGACTCCCGGGCCTACTTGTTGCGCGGCGGCGTGCTCTCCCAGGTCACCAAGGACCACAGCTACGTCCAGGAACAGGTGGACGCCGGGCGACTCTCGCCCGAAGAGGCGCGCGTCCACCCGTACGCCAACGTGATCACGCGCTGCGTCGGCTCCAACGGCGACGTCGTCCCCGACCTCTACCTCGGCACGCTCGAAGTCGGCGACCTGCTCCTGCTGGCGTCCGATGGGCTCACCGGCATGCTCGAGGACGAGCAGGTGCGCGAAGCCATGATGAGCTCGAGTGACCTCGAGGCGATGGTCGATCGACTGATCGCCGATGCCAATCGCCGCGGCGGACTCGACAACATCACGGTGATTCTGATCAAGATCGAGGAAGTGTCGCCGCCGACGGGCGAGATTCCGGCGTTGCGCGCCTAGCAGCGACGACCGTCGAGGATCGATCATCGATGATCGATCCTCGATTATTGCAACAACACCTCCGGTACCCGCTCCAGCGTCACGCCCCCCACCGTAAAGATCCGCAACCGCCGCGCGCTCCGATAGAGCTCGGCGGCGATGCGTGGCAGCCCCAGCTGTCCGGCGCGTCCCTCGTCGGTGAGCTGCTCCACGGTGCCGTCCCGTGTCAGCAACGGCAGGTCGACGGCCAACATGGTGGAGCGTGCGGGGAAGTCGATCAGCGCGCCGCCCGTGGGCAGGCCGAGTTCCGCGGCGAGGGCATCCTCGGCGCGCTCGAGTGCGTCGGGGTCGTTCCAGATCCACGACGGGAGCTCGGGGACCTCGCTGGCTGGCAGGTCGAGCGCACGCTTGTGGAGCTGGCGACGCTGGAGGGCCGCGGTCAGCCCGGTCGAATCGTTGGCCTGCATTGCGGTGGTCAGCGAGCCATCGGTCGCGTCGGCGACGCTGGCTGGGTCGAGCTGGCCGTTGGCGACTGCCGTCCGGACCGCCCGCTTGAACATGCACGTCGCGCTGCGCACGGCGTGGTGCCAGTAGACGTTGCGATACATCTGGTACTTGGCAAACAGCAGCGACTCGAGCGCCGAGACGCCCTTCTCGTGCACGCCGACGGCGCGGTGGCCCGCGCGGTCCGTCACCAGACAGAGGGAGGCGAGCAGGCGGTCGACGTCGACGGTGCCATAGGGGACACCACACTGCCTTGCATCACGCGAGAGGTAGTCGATCTTGTCGAGGTCAAGTGACCCGGAGATCAGCCCGCCCAGGGGCGAGACATGATCGCCCTGAATGATCCCCGCGATGCGCGCGATGAAGGCATCCCCGCCGATGCCGCGCAGCAGCGTCCCGAGTTCGCCCTCGCCCAGGCGGCGGACGCCGATGGCCTCGTGCGAGGGGAAACCAGCCTCTTCCAGGGCGTGCGAGAAGGGGTAATGGCCGATGTCGTGGAGCAGCGCCGCCAGTCGCACCGCCAGACGTTCGTCCTCGGGCACGTCCGCGAGGTCACCACGCTCCTCGAGGGTGGCGAGGGCGCGGCGGGTCAGGTGATAGGCGCCGAGGGCGTGCTCGAAGCGGGAATGCGTTGCCCCCGGATACACCAGAAACGCGTGGCCGAGCTGACGCACATAGCGGAGCCGTTGCACGGCCGGGGTGTCCATCGCGGCGGCCGCGACCGGCTCAAGGCGGATGTTGTCCCAGAGCGGGTCGCGGACGACTTCGAAACGGGCGCTCACGCCGGGGTCACGCCTCCGGCTCCAACCGCCAGTGCTCGGGGCTCCGCCACAGCGCCGAGAGAATCAGCTCGCGCATGTACATGAATTCCTGTGGCAGCCGGTCATAGAGCTTCTCGAACAGCTCGCGATGGCCGAGCAACTCCGCCTTCCACTGCTCACGGTCGACCTCCATCAACTGCAGGAAGGTCTCCTTCGGGAAGTCCATGCCGTCCCAGCGGAGGTCTTCGTAGCGCGGCATCCAGCCGATCGGCGATTCGATGCCGGAGGCCCGGCCACGCACGCGGCCAACGATCCACTCCAGCACGCGCATATTCTGGCCGAAACCGGGCCAGATGAATTTCCCGTTGGCGTCCTTGCGGAACCAGTTGACGCAGAAGATCCGCGGCGGATCGGACAATCCGCGGCCCATCTGCAGCCAGTGGTTGAAGTAGTCGCCCATGTGATAGCCGCAGAACGGCAGCATGGCGAACGGGTCACGACGTACCTGGCCGGTGGCCCCTGCCGCGGCCGCGGTGGTCTCGGAGCCGATGGTGGCACCAAGGTAGACGCCGAAGCTCCAGTTGAAGGCCTGGTGCACCAGCGGTACCGTGGTGGCACGACGGCCGCCGAAGATGAAGGCGGAGATCGGCACGCCGGCGGGGTCTTCCCACGCCGGGTCGATGGACGGGCACTGCGATGCTGGCGCGGTGAAGCGGGCGTTCGGGTGCGCCGCCGGTGTCGCCGACGCCGGCGTCCAGCGGTTGCCGCGCCAGTCGGTGAGCGTCGCCGGCGGGGTGTCGGTCATCCCCTCCCACCAGACATCGCCGTCGTCGGTGAGGCCGACATTGGTGAAGATGGCATTCGCGCGGCACGACGCCATCGCGTTCGGGTTGGTGGCGTCGGACGTCCCGGGGGCCACGCCGAAATAGCCCGCCTCGGGATTGATCGCATGCAACCGGCCATCCTCGCCGGGACGGATCCAGGCGATATCATCGCCGACGGTGGTGACCTTCCAGCCGGTGTAGCACTCGGGCGGAATCAGCATCGCGAAGTTGGTCTTGCCGCACGCGCTCGGGAAACCGGCGGCGACGTAGGTCTTCTGCCCCTGCGGGTCCTCGACGCCGAGGATCAGCGTGTGCTCCGCCATCCAGCCGTCATCGCGGCCCATGACCGAGGCGATCCGCAGCGCGAAGCACTTCTTGCCCAACAGCGCATTGCCGCCGTAGCCCGAGCCGTACGACCAGATCTCGCGCTCTTCGGGGAAGTGAACGATGTACTTCTCCGGGTTGCAGGGCCACTTCGCATCGGCCTGCCCGGCGGCAAGCGGCGCGCCGACCGAATGCATCGCGGGGATGAAGTCGCCCTCACCGAGCGACTCGAGCACCGCGCGGCCCATGCGGGTCATGATCCGCATGTTCACGACCACGTACGGTGAGTCGGAAAGCTCGACGCCGATGTGCGAGAGCGGCGAGCCGATCGGTCCCATCGAGAAGGGCACCACGTACATGGTGCGGCCGCGCATCGCGCCGGCGAAGAGTCCCTTCAATGTCGCGCGCATTTCGCGTGGCTCGACCCAGTTATTGGTCGGGCCCGCGTCGATCTTGCGCTTGCTGCAGATGAAGGTGCGGTCCTCGACGCGGGCGACGTCGCCCGGATCGGAGAGGGCGAGGAACGAGTTGGGGCGCTTGGCGGGGTTGAGGCGGACCAGCATGCCCGACGCGACCATCTGCTCGCAGAGAGCGTCGTACTCGGCCTGGGAGCCGTCACACCAGTGAATCCGATCCGGTTGCGTGAGCGCCGCCATCTCGGCGACCCAGGCGTGCAGGCGGGGATGCCGGACCCACTCCGGCGCGGCGACGTCAAGCGGCGTGGCAGTGGTGTGCATCTGCTCTCCCAATGGGCGGTCACGCCGCCCACGGGAGGGCAGCGAAGCCCGAAAAATGCCTCCGCCGGCTCCCCCGGGCAAACCGGAGGCGCCGGGAGTGCGCCCCAGGCTACGGCCTGGGGGCGGCGATCAGTGAGGTGCGGCTGTGGTAGAGGCGTCCAATCGTGCTGACATCACGGTCACTCAGTCCATCGAGTACCGGGTCGCGATACATCACATCACTCGGCGTCGCGCCGGAATGCCCAGGCGAGATGATCCCGAGGGCGTGCCCGAGTTCATGGGTGACGGTGATCGAGTAACAGCGCTCGATGCCCGGCGCGTTCGCCGACGACGCGGGCCAGACATAGATCCGCCACGGCAGCTGCAGGGTGCCGGGCGTTGTGCCGAGCTGGAAGACGGTTTCGCCGGTGCACTGCGGGGCGAAGGCGTTCAGCGCGCGGGCGGCGCCGGTCACGAACGGCGGCGTGTTGCGCACGATGATGTCGGCGGCGTTCGAATCGGCCACCAGCGTGGCCCGGAATTCCCCGAAGAGGAAGGCGCGTTCCCATCGCGCCATCGCCGTGACGACGTGCGGCCGGAGCGGCGAGTTCTCGTCGACGTAGAGCTTCACCGGCAGGTCGCTGGGCCGCCACTTGAACGTCAACGAGTCGAGGCCGTTGATCTGGGCATACGCATAGGTGGTCAGCACGGGGCGCGGTGGCACGATGTCGGCGCAGGCCGTGAGGGCAAGCAGGGCGAGGGCGGACGCGATTCGGCGCATCAGAAGCCTCGCTCGATGCCGATGGTCAGGGCGACGCGGTTGATCCGCTGCGCCAACGACCAGCCGCGCCGTGCGAGCGCCGCGGTGGTGAACTCATGCAGGTCCCAGCGTGCCGTGGCACTGAGATCAAGCCCCGGTCGCAGCGCCGTCACCCATCCCAGTCCGGCGGTGGCCATCGGCTTCATCGGGGCGTCATCCGCGAAGACACCGGTCGCCTCCGCGGGGGAATACTTGATCAGCCCCCCGCCGAGCTGAAATCGAAGGTGGTAGGGGAGCGGACCTTCGGCGAGCACCGCCACGGTGACCGTCCGCAGCGTGCCGAGGTCGTTGCTCCCCGCCGTGCTGGTCGCGGTCAGGGCACTGCTTGCCACGCGCGCCTCCGCCAGGAGTCGGTAGCGCGGTGCGATCGGGTAGCCGACCCCGACCTGCAGCGTTGGTGCGGTCCCGGTCTTCAGCGAGACGACGTCGTCATACAGCGTCGCCTGGGAGACGAGGCTGTGCCCGAGCGTGGCGCCGGCGCCGAG
>JBBQJU010000110.1:0-8523 GCA_038326215.1 Gemmatimonadales bacterium
CGGCTACCGCCGCGCATCGTTTGCGCGGAGAAGAACGGACCAGGGGCACCGCGCCATTCGCCGTCACGACCGAAGGTGGCGGAGGTCACGCTGCTGAGCCCATCTCGCGCGAAGATTGGCGCGGTGGCCAGCTCGCTCGGCCGCCCGGGGTGGCGGAGCAGCGTCTCCTCGAGGCCATCGACCAGGAGGCGGGTCGGCAGCTGGGTCAGGTCTCGGCGGAGGTCGGTGATCGCCCGTTCCCGGTCCAGCCGCGAGAGTTGCTCCCCGGCGAAGACCCGGCCGGGGGCCGCGCCACGCTGGGTGACCTGCGCCGGCCGCTCGTCGACCGTGGTGATGGGCGGGGGCCGCCGAACCAGCTGGACGGTGACCTCAGCGGCGGTACCGGCCAGAATGGTGACATCGCGGAGCCGGACCGGCTGATAGCCGAGCTGTTCCACCAGGAGGGCGTACCGCCCGGGGGGCACTGCCTCGAAGCCACCCCGCCCCGCACGATTCGCCTCGCCGGTGCGGAACGCGACACCATTGCGTTCAAGGGTCAGCAGGGGCTCACGGACCGGGGCACCCTGGGCGTCGAGCACCGTGGCGCGCAACGAACCGGCGGTCAACGATTGGGCGGCGGCGGAAAGCGGCGCGGACAGGGCAATGAGCGCCGTCAGGGCCGATCCGAGGCCGGCGTGGCGCATCCATCGAAGGGACAGAGTCATGGTCATCCCGGTACGGGAATGGGGAACGGCCGGTCGAGAAGCGCCCGGCCAACCTCCCCGCCAAGTGCAGGAGCGGTGCCACGCCCCCCCCGCCCCCGCCCCGCCCCCGAGCTCTGCGAGGGCGGCGGGGCCTCCGAAGTCGTTACACTCGGTACCCGCCCCGCCCCCGCGAGGGCGGCGGGGCCTCCAGAGTCGCTACACTCGGTACCCCCGCCGGAGCCCCCCAAACGAAAACAGCCGACCCCGTGGGGTCGGCTGTTTGTTCAGACTGCGACAGGGCTGGTCGGGCGACGCATGCGTCGCCCCAGCAGCCATCGCCCCAGCAGGCGTCGCCCCTACCTACTACGCCTGCTTGCGGCGGCGGCGGGCAGCCGCCATCCCGGCGAGGCCGGTCGCCAGCAACGTCATCGTGGCCGGCTCAGGAACGACTTCCTGGCCGCCGCCCGACCCTTCACGATAAGCCAGGAACTCCTGCTTCTCGCCACTGACGGACGAGATGATGTACCAATCAGAGAAGAAATTCTCGGTGGACGCATTGTACACCGCGTTGTTTGCCAGAGTAACGAAAGCATTCGGGGCCCCGTACACTCCGCCTGAAGCGAGGTTCCACAGCGCGTTCTGGTAGTCGGTCACGCTACCCGCGGCACCAGTCCGGTAAAGGTCGGCCACAAACGCGGCCTTCCAGTAGCGGTAGCGCGCATCCGAAACGAGAGCAGCCTGACCCTGTCGCGTATCCGACTCGATCGCGGCGTTGTTTGCCGAGGAGACGGTCGTCGCCCACGCGTTGTACGTGTCGTCCGGCGGATAGACGTAGTTGTACTGGTCAAGGCAGAAGACGAGGAACGGGGACCCGATCGGCCCGATGGCGGAGCCAGCCGACGTCTCGCTGTTCCACTTGCCGGTATAGGTCATGTAGCCGCTGTTGCCACTGATGAAGACGAATTGTCCATCTCCCTGCGCTGCCGCCGGGGCAGCCAGCAGCACCATCGCTGCAAAGGCACTACGAAGAATGTTGCGCATACCAACTCCTGGAAGAAATTGAAGAACGAAACGAACCACAACCCACGCGACGATGTTGCATCAACACAACAATTGAGGAGTCGTCGCCACAACAACAGAAGCGTAAGTCATTGATTTACAAGGACCTGAACTATCTTGCACCCGGTGATCGCATCTTGCGTGCCACCCAAAGGAGCTAGATCGGGGGGGTTTTCAGGGGGCGGGACCAAGGTCCTTCGACGTCGGCCGCTCCGCGGGCGTTGCTCAGGATGACAACGCCCCACACCTGGCGACGCGGACTGACGGCCGCAGCTGGAATCTGTTCACCGTTCACCCTTCACCATTCGCCATTCGCCATTCGCCGTCGGTGTACATTATGACACACCGTGTCCCGCCTCTCCTTCCGTGCCCGCCTCTTCATCGCCCTGTTGGTGGTGAGCGCCCTCCCCGTCGCGGTGATGACCGGGGGTGTCGTCGTGGCGCTCGAGGCGGTCTCCAACACCGTCGGCGGGGAAGCCGTGGAGTCGGTCGGGCGGTCGGCCCGGGCGATGTACACCGCCTTCAACAGCATGCGCGGCGTCGGCGTCCCATCCGAGACCAGGGCCGCGGTCGACCATCATCTGGTGGTGGTCGACTCCCTCGTCACCAAGACCCGCCAGATGGGCGGTCTCGGCCGACTCTTCCCAGTCTGGCTCCGCGGCGCGCTGATCCTCGGTGCGCTCGGGTTGCTCGCGCTGGCCGCCGGCTTTGTGCGTACCCTCTCCCGCCAGCTCGCCGGACCGCTCGACGAAATCGTCGACTGGACCGGCCGGATTCGCCGCCGCGAGCCACTCCCCGCCGACCGCCGCGAATCCGGGATCCCGGAGTTCGCGGCGCTCCGCAGTGCCCTCCGCGATCTGGCCCAGGGGCTGGACCAGGCGCGTGCCGCGGAACTCGAGGCGGAGCGACTCCGCGCCTTCGGCGAGGTCGCGCGGCGGGTGGCCCACGAGATGAAGAACCCGCTGACCCCGATCCGCCTCGCCGTCTCGCAAATGCGTCGCACCGCTCCCCCTGAAATGCAGGAATCGCTCGAGGTGATCGCCGCCGAGTCGGCACGCCTGGAGGCGATGGCGCGGGAATTCGCCGAGCTCGGGCGGCTGCCGGAAGGCATCTCCGCACCGGTGGACCTGTACGAGCTCCTCGACGACCTCCTGCGGAGCACCCTGCCAACCGCGATGGAGTACCAGCTCGATGTGACCGGCGACCTGCGCCCGATCGAGGGGTACTACGATCCGCTGCGCCGGGCCTTCGCCAACCTGCTGCGCAACGCGGTCGAGGCCTGTGACGGGCGCGGCAAGGTGACCGTCTCCCTGCGACGCGCCAACGATGATGCGATCGAAGTGCTGCTGCGAGACACCGGCCACGGCGTCCCGGAGGAGAAGCGCGAACTGATCTTCCAGCCCTATTACACCGACAAGGGCGACGGCACCGGCCTCGGCCTGGCCATCGTGCGGCAGACCATCGAACAGCACCACGGCACCATCACCGTCGCCAACACGCCCGGCGGTGGCGCCACCTTCCTCATCCGGTTCGCCTCATGACGACACGCGTGCTGATCATCGATGACGAGACCAACATCCGCCGGATGGTGGGTGCCTTGCTCAAGTCCGAAGGCTTCGAGGTCTCCGACGCACCCAACGGGAACGCCGGGCTGCTCGCGTTGCCGGAGGTGAAGCCGGACCTGATCCTCCTCGACTTGATGATGCCGCCGGGACCCGACGGGCTCGCCACGCTCGAACAGATTCGCACCACCGACGCCGACATTCCGGTGATCATGATGAGCGGGAAGGCGCAGCTCGCCGATGCCGTGCGCGCCGTGCAGATGGGGGCGTTCCAGTTCCTCGAAAAGCCGCTCGCCCCCGAGTCGCTGCTCGTCGCCGTGCGCTCCGCCGAGGCGCTGATGCGGACGCAGGCGGAGAACCGCGCTCTCCGTGCGGCGCTCGGACCGCAGCCGACGCTGGTCGGTGATTCGCCCGAGATTGCTCACGTGCGCGAGCTGATCATGCAGGTCGCGCCGACCGAGGCGCGCGTCCTCATTCTCGGCGAATCAGGGACCGGCAAGGAGTTGGTGGCGAATGCCGTGCACCGCCATTCACCGCGGGCCCGCGGACCCTTCATCTCGGTCAACTGTGCCGCGATTCCGCGCGACCTGGTCGAGAGCGAGATGTTCGGCCACGAGCGCGGCGCCTTCACGGGCGCGACCGATCGGCGCATCGGCCGCTTCGAGCTGGCCGACGGCGGCACGCTCTTCCTCGACGAGGTCGGTGACCTTCAGCTCGACGCCCAGGCAAAGCTGCTGCGTGTCCTCGAGAGCGGCGAGATCCAGCGGATCGGTGGCGAGAAGACACTGCGGGTCGATATCCGCGTCGTCGCCGCGACCAATCGGCGGCTCGAAGAGGCGGTGGCCTCAGGTGCCTTTCGTGAGGACCTCTACTTCCGCCTGAACGTCTTCCCGATCGAACTCCCCCCGCTGCGGGATCGTCTCGGCGACCTCGGCGCGCTGGTGGAGCACCTCGCGGCCCGCCTGCGACCGCGCCGACCGCCGCGCTTCTCCCCGGGTGTGATCGTCGCCCTCGCGGCCCATGCGTGGCCCGGCAACATTCGTGAACTCGCCAACATCGTGGAGCGGCTCAGTATCATCGGCGGCGACGAGGTGACGGCGGAGATGGTGCCGCGTGCGCTGCGCGTCACGGTGCCCGCCGTGGGCCCTGCGGCGGGCGAACCAGCGATGCGCCTGGTGGAGGACGGCCGTGGCCTCACCGACCGACTCGACGACTTTGAACGTGATCTGATCAGCGCAGCACTCACCAGTGGCACCGGCAACATCGCCGAGGCCGCGCGCCTGCTGAAGACGGACCGAGGCAACCTGTATCGCCGGATGCGCCGTCTCGGCATCCGCGGAGGGAACGACGGATGACCCCTACTCGCCTAGTGACGCTGGGCCTCCTGCTGCTGGCCCTGCCCCTCGCCGCGCAGGACCCGGTCGGGATCGACTTCTCGCGACCAGCGGCCAATGATACGACGGCGCGGGTCATCCCGGACTCGGTGCTGGACCGCGCAATCGCGCGGTACAACGCCGCCGGGACCACGCGCATCAGCGGGACGGTGGATTTGCCGGCCGGCAACGTCTGGCGCGGCCCGCAGGCGCTCTACCGTGGCCAGCTCCGAATCGATGGCCGCGTCGAGGGCGACGTGCTGGTGGTGAACGGCGACATGCGCGTCACGGCGACCGGCGTGGTGACTGGCAGCGTGACGGTGCTCGGTGGCCGGCTGTTGGTTGACCGCGGCGGCTCAGTCGGCGGGGCGCAGCTGGAGTACCCGACGGCCGCCCGCGTGGCGCTCACCGTGGATGGGCGGCTGATGCGACAGGCCGGTCGCCGAGCCCTCAGCGACTACACCTCGGCGTCGACCACCTTCATCTGGCGGAACCTCCGGACGACACTGCGTGCCAATCCCGGCAGCTACAATCGCATCGAGGGCTTCCCGCTGGAGTTCGGTCCGTCGATTGTCTGGGACCGGGATGAGCGGACACAGTTGACGCTCGATCTCACCGGCATTCTCCGCACCGCCTCCGATCCGACCGACAGTCGCGCCACGCTGGGCTGGCGCGGCTCGCTCGCCGCCAAGCGCGCCGGCGCCCACCCGATGACGATCGGCCTCCGCGGTGGGGCCGTGATCGCACCGGTGGCGGACCGACCGTATCAGCCGATGGAGTCGGGCCTTGGCGCCTTCTTCCTTCGGCGGGACTTTCGCGACTGGTATGCCCAGCGATCGATCGGGGTCTTCGCCGACGTGGCGCTGCGCCCGACCCTGCTGGCAAGTGTCTCCATCGATGTCGGTCGGGAGCGGAGCGTCGCCGCGGTCGACGCCTTCTCGCTGCTCCGGAGCGGCGAGGCATGGCGGCCGAACCCGCTGATTGACGACGGCAAGTACCGCACCTTCGCCGCGGGCGTGAGCTACGATACCCGCGATGACCGCCGTCGCCCGACCTCGGGGTGGTATCTCCGCAGCGACCTCCGCTACGTCACCAGCGGCGAGCTGACGCCGGTCTCGTTGCCGGAAGAGATCCGGACCGCGATGCCGACGACAAACTATGACGCCCTCGAGATGGATCTCGATGTGCGTCGCTATCAGCGACTCGGGCCGACCCAGAGCCTGCACATGCGGCTCACCGGCGGCGGGTGGTTGGCAGGCAACCGTCTCACCATCCAGCGTCGCCGCGCAATGAACGGCGCCGACCCGCTCGCCGGCTACGCCTTCCGCGCCGTGAACTGCGACCGACGCCGCCGCCCAGACGCCGCCCTTCCGGCGCTCTGCGACCGCCAACTCGCGGTGCAGGTCGAGTACCGACGGACGATCAACGTCGACCTCAGCACGCGGGTCGGCAGCACCACCATCGGGCTGCAGCGCCCCGACCTGGTCCTCTTCGGCGACGCCGGTTCGGCCTGGCTGGCCGGGGCCGGGGCCGGGCGGGTCCCCAGCGGCCGGATCCAGTCGATCAAGGAATGGCGATCCGACGTCGGGATCGGCCTCGATGCCGGGAGCGTCGGCCTGTATGTGGCGAAGGCGCTCCCCGACAACGATCCGATTCGCGTCGGCATCCGCGTTTCGCGCCGCTTCTGAGCGTGTCCGTGCGTCGGCTTCTCGCGCTCGCCGTGCTACTGCTCGGTCCCGTTTCGGCGGTATCGGCGCAAAGCGTGCGCGTAGAAGCCACACTCGAAGCGGCGACCAACAAGCCGCGGGTACGCCTCTTCAATCTCTTCGACGACCCCCAGTGGCGCGAGGCGATTGCGGCCTCGTACCCGATCCGTCTCAACTTCCAGCTCGACCTCTGGCGCGCACGCACCGGGTGGTTCCCGGACAACCTCACCACCCGGAAGTGGGCCTTCGTCATTTCCCGACAGGCGGTGCTCGACGTCTACACGCTGACCACGATTGTTCCCGGGCAGGAGCCGCGCACCGAGCGCTTTGCCTCGCTGGATGACCTGCGCATGCGCGTCGAGCTGCCCGTGCCGATCTCCGGCGTGGGGCCGACCCGAAGTGGGGCCTTCTGGTATTCGCTCAAGCTCGGGCTCTCGACCCTCAGCACGGATGAGTTCGACGACCTTCAGCATTACCTGCAGGGTCGCGGCGGGGGGGGCGGAGGCATTGCCTCGACGTTATTGCGGTGGGCACTGCCGAAGGAAACGGTGGTCGCCGAGACGCCACGCTTCGTAACTGGTGGGAAACCATGAGGAACTGCCGATGACGCCGACCGTCACTGCCATCGTGACCTACTACCGCAACGCCGCGTTCCTCGACGAAGCACTGGCGTCGGTGCTGGCCCAGACGCGCCCCGTCGACGAAATTCTCCTGGTTGATGACGCCTCCCCGCCCGACGACGCCGTGCGACCGGAGACACTCCCCCCTGGGGTTCGGCTGATCACCATGCCGGTCAACGGAGGCCCCGGGGCAGCGCGGCAACGCGCGAGCAGCGAGGCCAACGGCGACTTCCTCGCGTATCTGGACGCCGATGACATCTGGATGCCCGCCAAGATCGAGCGGCAGCTCACCTGCCTGGCCGGCCACCCCAGCGCTGCCGGGAGCTACACCGGCATGGTCCGTTTCGATCAAGCAGGGAATGAGCGGGCCTTTCTGGACAAGCCGCCACTGCTGACAGGCCGCGAGAGCACCCTCGCTGGGCACGCCCTCCCATCCTCGCTGATGCTGCGGCAATCCGCCCTGCGGTCGATCGGCGGCTGGTCTGTGAGCCGCAAGACCTCAGAGGATTGGGACTTGGGCATCAGAATCACCACCCTGTCCGGACCCCTCGTCTTTGTGCCGGATGGGCTGGTGCGCTTTCGTCGGTTCAACCACGGCAACTATTCCAATCAGGGTCTGCCCAATACGCTTCGGCTGGCGCGCACGATCGTGCAATACCGGGACCTCATCGATGCATGGCACGGCCCCTCGGCATGGAGAGGCCTCTTCGACGAGATGATTGGCAGTCACGGCATCGCGATGGGAGGGTGGCGGGGACGGTCGATCCGCGTGCTCACCGCGGCGATCGCCCTCGGCGCGGTGCGGCCGAGAGCTGCCGACGTGAGTGGTCGTTCGCGCTAACGCGGTAGAATCGCGGCCAACGCCTGGTCGCCATAGAAAAGGCGGATGTACTTCATCTGCTTGGCCGTCAGTCGGCGGATTGCCCAGGAGAGATGCACGAAGTGCGGCTCGGTTGGCGGGTGGATCGGCACCATCCCGATTTCCGCCGGGAGGCGGTTGCCCTTCTTGGTATTGCAGCTGCTGCACGCCGTCACGACGTTGGTCCAGGCATTCGTCCCGCCGCGCGACTGCGGCACCACATGGTCGCGCGTCAGGCATTCGCGTGTGCGCAGTTCATGCTGCGTGCGGGCACAATACTGACAGGTGTAGTGATCGCGGGCGAAGAGGAAGGTGTTGGTCACTTGGCGGCGGAAGCGGCGGGGCACGTGCACGAAGCGGACGAGGCGGATGATCGCCGGGCGCGGCATCTGGAGCCGCGCACTGCGTATCAGCTCGTCGCCATCGGCCTCCACAATTTCGGCCTTCCCCTCGATGACAAGTCGAAGCGCCCGACGGGTGGGAACCATCGTGAGCGGTTCAAATGAGGCATTGAGGGCGAGACAGCGCACGTTGATTGCATCCCTAGCCACAGAAGAGTATCCTATGCATAGTGCAGCGCGGCGCTGCAGGCAAGGGCACGCTCCCGGGAGGCAAAGGCCTCCCTTTCTCAAATGCCAAGCCCTCTACCAGAGTTACCATG
>JBBQJU010000111.1:0-8405 GCA_038326215.1 Gemmatimonadales bacterium
GCTCGATGACGGGCTGCTTTTCAATCATGCCGTTGAACCCTACGCTGAGTCATGCTGCGCTTACACTTAGGATATTCTGGATAGCCAACAAGTATAGGGCGGAGGTGGGGGTGGGGGCAAGGGGGGACGCTCACACCAACCACCCCACCGCCACCGCCGCCCCCAGCAGGGCGAGGCCCGCCAGCACCCGGGCCCGGAACGCAGGGGTACCCAGCGTCACCCCCAGGCCGGCCTTGAAGACGGTATTCGAGAGGACGCCGATCGCGACCCCCTTCGCGGCCACGACGGTCATCGACTCGCCGGCGCCAAACCGCGCCATGGCCACCGTCAGGGCGTCCATGTCGGTCAGCCCGAGAATCACCGCCGAGGTGTAGACGCCACTGCTGCCCCACCGCCGCTCCAACAATTCGATCCCGATCAGAGCCAGCCAGAAGAGCACGGCCATTCGCACCGACGCCATCACATGCAGTGGTGACGTATCGGCTTCCGCGGCCTCTCCCCCACCCTTCGTCCGCCGGAAGGCGACCCCGATCATTACCAGGCCGACCAGCGCCGGCGGAATCAGGAACGGCATCGCGGCCTGCCCGACGGTGGGCGCAAGGACCCCGAGGATCACCAGCAGGCGTGCCGGCAGCACCGAACAGGCGGCAATCACCCCGAGGGCCAGCGCGCTGGCGTGTTGGGGCTCGGCCCGACTGCGCCTGGCGAACTGCATCGTGACCAGCGTCGACGAGATCAGCCCACCGAGCAGCCCCGCCAGTCCGTAGCCCCGCTCCGGGCCGACAGCGCGCCGCGCGAGATAGCCCGCGAAGTTGATCCCCGAGAAGAGCAGGACCAGCGTCCAGAGGCCACGTGCCGAAATGTCACCGCCAAACGGGAGTGGCGTGGTTGGCAGGATCGGCAGGATGACCAGGGCCATGACGGCGAACCGTGCTGCCGCCTGAAGCTCCGCTTCGCCGACCTTCGCGACCATGCCATGCAACCGCCGCTTCTCGCCGAGCGCCAGCACGACCAAGGCCCCGGCGCCTGAGGCGAGGGCAAGCTGCCCAATGCCAGCCAGCAGCCCCAGCGCGAGGATCACGAGCGCGGCCGCTTCAGTGGTGCCGTCCGGGTCGGTCGTGGGGTGGCGCATCGCCAGCACATAGGCCGCGATCACCAACCCCACCCCACCCGCCAGGAGCACCGCCCCCATGACCGGCAATCCCGCTGCCGAGAGGACACCAGCGACGCCCCCACACAATCCGAGAATCAGAAAGGTCCGCATCCCCGCGAAACGTGCGGCGGGCCCCGTCGCGTGCCCCGACCACTCGCGCTCGATGCCGGCCGCCAAACCCACCAAGCCGGCGATCCCCAGGCGCAGTGCTGCCTGGAGACCGTCGGAGGCTGGGATCACGAGTGGCTCGAGCATGTCGGCCTCTCTCTCGGGCTACTGCCCGAGCAACCGCATGATGTCGTTCTTGAAGGCCACGAACATGATCAGGAGAATCATGCCGAGGCCGGCCAGCGAAATCATTTCGCGCACCTTCGTCGGGAGCGGGCGTCGCATCACGCCCTCGGCGAGCAGGATCAGGAACGCGCCGCCATCGAGTACCGGAATCGGCAGCAGGTTCACCACGGCGAGGTTCATCGAAATCAGCGCCATGAAGGCCAGCAACGGTTCGAGGCCGGCACGCGCCTGCTGTGCGGCCATCTGGCCGATCATGATCGGGCCACCGATCTCGGTGGTCGCGACCTTGCGCGTCGCCAGCCCGGGGATGGTGCGGAAGATCGCCCCGGCCGTGGAGATCGTGAGATCGGTGCCGACGCGCACCGCCCCAACGAAACCAAGCGACTCGGTTTCGAGCGGCTGCCGCGGCATCACGCCGATCCGGCCGATCATCTTGGACGCCGTGTCGGCGGCGACCTCCCGCTCGAGCTTCGGCGTCACTCGCACCGTCACCGGCGCCCCGTCACGCACAAGGTCGAAGCGCGCCTCGACACCACCCGCCTGCTTGATGAGGCCAACGGCATCGGCCCACTGGGTGATCACCTGGCCGTTGATGGCCACGATGGAATCCCCGGCTTGCAGGCCAGCCTTGGCGCCGGGATAGTTGGGCGTCAGGGCGCCGAGCACGGCGGGATGCTGCGGCTCCAGCGCGATCGCCGTTTTGCCGCGCTCGGCGAGCGCGTCGCGGTGCAGCTTGATGACGATCGGCGCATGCCCCTCGAAGGAGATGCCGATCTCGTTGCGGTCTCCCGTCGCGACTCGCTCCCGAATGTCGTCCCAGGAATGCACCGGCTCACCATCGATCGCGGTGATCCGCGTCCCGACCGGGATCGTCGCCAGCTCGGCCGACTCCGGCGGGAGGATGTCGGTGTTGATGCGGCCGATCGTCGTGGTCGGATCGAACTGCCGACCATTCTTCCACGCGAGCCCCGTGAACACCACCCACGCGAAGAGCGCATTGAGGGTGACGCCGGCGAGGATGATCACCATCCGCTGCCAGATCGGCTTCGCCTCGAAGACACGATCGGCCGGGACGTCCGCGGCATGCCCGCCCTCGAGCACCGACGACGCCGGCTCCTCTTCGGACGACGCCATCTTCACGTAGCCGCCGAGCGGCAACCAGGAGATGGCCCACTCGGTTTCGCCGCGCTGGAACGAGAGCGCCTTGACCGGCTTCCCCATCCCGATCGAGAAGCGGTGCACCCACACGCCGAAGCGCTTGGCGGCCCAGTAGTGTCCGAATTCATGGACGAAGATCAGCACGCCGAGGACGACGAAGAGGACGGCGACGGTAAAGAGGAACGAGCTCATGCGATCCCCGCGGCGGCGATGCGACGTGCTTCGAGATCGGCACCCTGCACCACGTCGACCGACACCGCCGGCTGCACCTGATGCGTATCGAGGGTCCGGGCGATCACATCGGCGATGCCGCCAAAGGTGATGCGACGATCGAGGAAGGCGGCCACCGCGATTTCGTTGGCGGCATTGTAGACGGCCGGGGCGGTTCCACCGGCGCGCCCGGCTGCCACGCCGAGGTCAAAGGCGCGAAAGGCGTCGTGACGGACCGGCTCGAACGTGAGCGGGCCAGCGGCAACGGGATCGAAGCGCCGCACGCCGCTGTCGGCGAGTCGGGTCGGGTGGGTCAGGGCGTACAGGATCGGAACCTCCATCGACGGAAAGCCGACTTGCGCCAGCACGCTTCCGTCCGGGAACTCGACAAATGCATGGATGATACTCTGCGGGTGCACCACTGCTTCCAGCGACTCATACCCCAGCCCGAAGAGGAAGTGCGCCTCGATCAATTCAAGGGCTTTGTTCGCCAACGTGGCCGAGTCGACGGTGATCTTGGCGCCCATGCGCCAGGTCGGATGATTCAGGGCCTGGTCGACGGTGGCCTCGGTGATCGCATCGTGCGACCAAGTCCGGAACGGCCCACCCGAGGCGGTCAGAATGATCCGCGAGGGCGCCGCGCCCTGCGCCACGATGCACTGCAGCACGGCGCTGTGCTCGGAATCGACCGGGACCAGTTCCCCGCCGCCGGCCGCGGCCGCCTCGGCCACCAACGGCCCCGCCATCACCAGTGTCTCCTTGTTCGCCAAGGCCACCCGCTTGCCGGCGCGGAGTGCGGCGAGGGTGGCCTCGAGTCCGGCTGCCCCGACCACCGCGTTGACGACGATGTCCACGTCAGGGTGCGTCGCTGCCTCCACGAGGCAGCTCGGTCCGCTCGCCCACGTATGCGACTCGCGTCCGTTGACGACACCGACATAGCCGGGGGACCACTCTCTGGCCTGTGCCGCCAACCCGGAGACGTTCGAACCAGTGACCAGCGCCACCAGACGAAACTCCTCGGGGTGGCGTTTCAGGACGCGGAGCGTGCTCTCGCCGATCGAACCCGTCGAGCCGAGCAGCGCGACGCCACGCGGGGCCGCCTTCGGGGTGCTCACAGCACGCCCATCAGGCGATAACAGAGGGCGGCGGTGGGGAGGATGACATACAGGGAGTCGAAGCGATCAAGCACGCCGCCGTGCCCGGGGATCAGCGCCGACGAATCCTTGACGCCGGCCTCCCGCTTGAAGAGCGACTCCGCGAGGTCGCCCAGCTGCCCGATCACCGAAAGCGCGAGCGCCATCCCGATGGCCGGGATCACGCCGATCTCGATGCCGGCGTTCGGCAGCAGCCAGAGCGCAAAGACGGGGGCGATGAGCGCCCCGCCGACGACGCCGGCGATGCCGCCGGAGCGCGTCTTCCCCGGCGAGATCGTCGGCGCGAGCTTCGGCCCGCCGAACGCCCGGCCGCCGAACATCGCCGCGGTGTCGCAGACCCAGGTGACGACGAGCGGGAAGAAGACCAGCGCGGTCCCGGCCCACGAACGCATGGGCCGGATCCCGTGACGGATGCCGAGGAGGAAGGTCGGCAGCAGGCCCGCGTAGCAGACCGCGAAGACAGTGACCGAGACGGCCGCGAGCGGACGATCGGTCGGTGCGCGATGGTGCAGCGCATGCACCAGCAACAGGATGAGGAAGCCCGCCGCCAGGAAGGGCCAGTTCGCGCCGAGCAGCGCGCGTCCCGGCGCGTCAGCGATCGCGTGATAGGCGAGGAGCGGCCCGATCGCGGCGGCGGCGATACCGGTCGTGCGGAAGGCGTGCACCCCCTGCTTCGCGGCGATGTCGAAGAGTTCGCGGGTGCCGAGGGCGCCAATGAGGGCGACCAGCGCCGCCAGCGGCCAGCCGCCGAGCCAGACGAGGCCGACCGCGACCGGAATCGCGACGGCAGCGAAGGCAATCCGGCGCACGAGATTGGCGTCCATCGCCACGCTCAGCTGCTCACGCGTCCGAAGCGACGATCACGTCCCTGAAAGTCGAGCAGGGCGGCATAGAGGGTGTTGCGGGTGAAATCAGGCCAGAGCACCGGCGTCACGTGCAGCTCGGCGTAGGCCATCTGCCACAGGAGGAAGTTTGACACGCGCATCTCGCCCGATGTGCGGATGATGAGATCCGGATCGGGCCATTCCGCCGTGTAGAGGCCCGCGGCGACATCGCGTTCTTCGATCGCCTCGGGGGCCAATGCCCCGTCGCGCACCCGCGCGGCCAGATGGCGCACGGCGCGGACGATTTCGGCGCGCGCCGAATACGAGATGCAGATGTTGAGGGCGAGCTTGGTGCCACCCGCGGTACCGGCCTCGATATGCTCGACGGCCGCGCGGGCGGACGGCGAGAGACGCTCGAGATCGCCCAGCATCCGCACCGACACCCCCTGCGCACGCAGTTCGGCGGCTTCCTTGGCGATGTACTCCTCGAGGAGCGACATCAGGGCATCAATTTCCGCGGGGGGGCGCTGCCAATTTTCCTGCGAAAAGGCGAAGAGAGTGAGGACTCCCACGCCGGCCGCCAGGCAGCCTTCCACGGCCTCACGCACCGAACGCATCCCGGCCTGGTGACCGGCCGGGCGACCGAGACCGCGCTCCTGCGCCCACCGGCCATTGCCATCCATGATGATGGCGACATGCCGCGGGACCGCGCCGTGCAGGCGCAACTGGTCGAGGAGCGTCGGCATTGCGGTGGTCACACCTCGAGAATCTCGGCTTCCTTCGCCTTCAGCAGGTCGTCCACCTGCTTGCTCGCCTCGTCGGTGTGCTTCTGCACATCCTTCTCGGCGCGCGTCTTCTCGTCCTCGGGCACCTTCTCGAGCTTCTTGAGCTTGGTCATCGCGTCGGTGCGCGCCTGACGGACCGAGACGCGGCCTTCTTCGGTGAGCCGGGCACAGATCTTCACCAGCTCCTTGCGGCGCTCCTCGGAGAGCATCGGAAGCGGCACCCGGATCATCTGCCCCTGGCTCTGCGGATTGAGGCCGAGGTTGGCGTCGCGGATCGCCTTGTCGATCACGATCGCGAGACTCTTGTCGAACGGCTGCACAATCAGCATCCGCGGCTCAGGACAGGTGACCATCGCCACCTGATTGAGCGGCACCGTCGAGCCATAGGCTTCGACGCGCACGGTATCAAGCAGATTCGTGGTCGCCTTGCCCGAACGGATGCCACTCAGCTCACGGCGGGTGTTCTCGACGGCCTTTTGCATCCCGTCGCGGGCGGTCTTGACGATTTCCTGGCTGGTCATCGGACGAGAGTCCCGACCCGTTCACCATGCAGCACGCGCAGGATGGTGTCGGGTTGATTGATGTTGAGGACGACGATCGGCAGCGCGTTGGCCTGACAGAGGCCGAAGGCATTCGCGTCCATGACGGCGTAGCCGTTGACCAGCGCGTCCTGGAAGGTGATCTCCGGGAGCAACGTGGCCGCCGGATCGGTGCGCGGATCGGCGGTATAGACGCCGTCGACGTTGGTCGCCTTCAGCACGACCTCGGCTTCCATCTCGAGCGCGCGCAGCACGGCGGCCGTGTCGGTCGAGAAATACGGATTGCCGGTCCCGCCGGCGAAGATCACCAGGCGGCCCTTCTCGAAGTGTCGCATCATCCGGCGGCGGATATAGGGCTCCGCCAGCGACTCCATGCGGATCGCGGTCATCACGCGCGTCTCGACCCCGAGGCCCTCGAGCACGTTCTGCAGCGCGAGGGCGTTGATCACCGTCGCGAGCATCCCCATGTAGTCCGCCGAGACGCGATCGAGCCCTTCGCGACTCGCCATCGCGCCGCGGATGATGTTGCCGCCACCCACCACGACCCCAAGGTGCACACCCAGGGCGTGCACCTTCTTGATTTCCTCGGCGAGGGCCTCGACCACCTGATAGTCGAGGCCACCCCCCTTCCCTCCGGCCAACGCCTCACCGGAGAGCTTCAGCAGGGCCCGGCGGTAGGCGACGGCCATCAGACGGCCTCGCCGACCTTGAATCGGGCGAAGCGAACCACCGATGCGCCAGCCAGGCGGGCGACCATCGCCCCGACCGTAACCGACTCGTCCTTGATGAACGGCTGCTCGAGGAGCGCGCGATCGGCGGCGAACTTCTTCACCTTGCCGTCGACGATCTTGGGACGGATCGCCTCGGGCTTCCCTTCGGCCGCGACCTGCTCCTCCGCGATCCGGCGCTCGCGGTCGAGCAACTCGACCGGGATATCGGTGGTGCTGACGGCGATCGGGTCGGCGGACGCGATGTGCAGCGCGACTTCGCGGGCGAGGGCGAGGGCGGCATCGCCCGTCACACCGGCCATTTCAACCAGCACGCCGACCTGGCCGTTGAAGTGCCGGTACTCGCCGACCGCGCCGCCGAACTTCGCGACCCGCTTGACGGAGACGGCCTCGCCGGTCTTGCCGGACGCCAGCTTCACGACTTCTTCGATCGTCGTGCCGTCCATCGCCTCGGCGAGGAAACCCTCGAGCGAGACGCCGACCGGCGACGTCGCCAGTGCATGCGCCGACAGCTTCTTCGCCAGCGCGAGGAAGTCGTCGTTGCGGGCCACGAAGTCCGTCTCGCAGTTGAGCTCGACCATCGCGCCGAGCGAGCCATCCGCGGCGGCGTCGATCACGACCAGCCCCTGCGAGGCATCACGCCCCGCGCGCTTCTCGGCCTTCGCGATCCCCTTCTTGCGCAACAGTTCCGAGGCGAGCGCCATATCACCGTTGGCTTCCTCGAGGGCCTTCTTGCAATCCATCATCCCGGCGCCGGTACGGGCGCGCAGTTCCGAAATGTCCTTGGTGTTGATCGTCATGGTGCTCATGGCCGCCTGCTGAAGTGTTCAAGTCCCTGTATGAAACCGCCGCCCCGGGCCCGTGGGCCCGCGGGGCGGCGGTTCGCGCATGATCCGGTCGGTCCGGGTCAGGCGCCTGCGTCGCCACCCTCGGACGGAGCCGCGGGATCCTGCTTGAGCCGGGCGGCAATCGCCTCCGGACGGGCCTTGCGCTTGCGGCGCGGGCGGCGGCGCTTGCGATCGTCATCCGACGCACCGTCGCCTTCGCCAGCGGAGAACGTCTCCGAGTCATCGTCAGCCGCCGAACCGTCGCCGCGCACCGGCATCTGCGACCGCGCCTCACGGAGCGCATCGCACAGCGCGCCGGTGATCAACGACACCGAGCGAATCGCATCGTCGTTGCCCGGAATCGGGACGGTAATCGGATCGGGGTCGGCGTTGGTGTCGACGATGGCGACAACCGGAATCCCGAGGCGATTGGCCTCCTGGATCGCGATCTTCTCCTTCTTCGCGTCGACGATGAAGAGCGCGCCCGGCAGGCGGTTCATCATCTTGATGCCTTCGAGATTGCGGGAGAGCTTCTCGCGCTCACGCGAGAACAGCAGCTGCTCCTTCTTCGTGTAGTTCTCGAAGTCGCCCTCGGCGGCACCCTGCTCGAGGTCGCGGAGGCGACGGATCTGCTTCTTGATGGTCTGGAAGTTCGTCAGCGTGCCACCGAGCCACCGCTCGTTGACCCAGTGCGCCCCGGCGTTGCGTGCCTCCGCCTCGACGACCGCCTTGA
>JBBQJU010000112.1:0-8394 GCA_038326215.1 Gemmatimonadales bacterium
GCGAATCTGGTGCAATCGAGCTTCACCGGGTTCTGCCCGTTGGAGAAGATCCTGGGAGCGTTCGGGGTGATGGGGTGCCGGAAGGGGTGACGGTGAACTGCGAACGGCGAACGGCGAACAGCGTGGGAGAGGCTGTCATCCTGAGCGGTTCGCTGTTCGCTGTTCGCTGTTCTCTGTTCGCTGTTCGCTGTTCGCCGTTCGCTACTTGCCGACGATTGCCGCGTAGATCAGTGCGCGAATTCTCTGGTGGTCGTCGACGCCGCCGGTGTCGTTGAGGTTGGTCATGTAGGTGACGACCATGTCCTGCTGCGGGTCGACCCAGTAGGTCGAGTGGTAGGCCCCGCCCCAGCCGAATTCCCCGATCGAGCCCGGCAGGCCGGAATTGCCGACGACCTGCTTGACGGAAAAGCCGAGGCCGAAGCCGTCGGCGCCATTCAGCGTGCCGACATGGTTCGTGGTCATCAATTTCACGGTGGTCGGCGAGAGGTAGCGGACGCCGTTCAACTCGCCGCCATTGAGCATCATCTGCAGGAAGCGGGCATAGTCGCCGGCGGTGGAGGTGATGCCGGCTCCACCGGAGAAGGCGATGCGGGGTCCGTCGACGTAGGCGCCCTGGCCGGTCATTGCACCGGGCGTCGGTGACGGCTCGAGCTTCCCGTTGACCGAGGTGTAGACCGTGACGAAGCGGCCGCGTTGCGCGGGGTCGAGGTAGAACGAGGTGCTCGTCATGCCGAGTGGCCGGAAGAGTCGCGCGGCGAGGAAGTCGGCGAGTGTCTGCCCGGAGACCGCTTCGATGACGGCACCGAGGATGTCGGTGTTGTAGCCATAGACGAACTGGGTGCCGGGCTGCGCATCCATCGGCAGCGCCGCCATCCGCTTGACGACGGCGGCGACGGTCTCGTTGCGGTCAGCGAAGTACCATCCCTGGATCCCGGCGGCCTTCCACTGATCGGCTGCGGGCCCGCCGCCATAGCCGATGCCGGCGGTGTGGGTGAGCAGGTCGCGCAGGGTGATCTGCCGCTTGGCCGACACCACATCGTAGCCGCCGCCGGCCTTCGACACCGCCACGGTGGTTTTCTGCCATTCGGGGAGGTAGCGGGAAAGTGGTTGGTCGATCAGGAGCTTCCCTTCTTCCTGCAGCATCATGATGCCAACGCTCACCAGGGCTTTGGTCTGCGACGCGATCCGGAAAATCGCGTCGGGGCGCATCGGACTGTTTGCCTCGCGATCCCGCATGCCGAAGGCGTGTTCATACACCACGTTGCCGTGTCGCTGCACGCGCAATACGCCGCCGGCGAGGGCGCCCTTGGCAGCGTAGTCATCGAGCAGCGCTGTGAGATTGCGAAGGCGCGCGGACGAGACCCCGTCGACGCCGATGACAGCCGCTATCGGCCGTGCCGGCGCGGTGGTCTGCGCCTGCAGCGGGGCAGCAACCCACGCGGCGAGAAGGAGCAGGCGAAGGGGGAGGCGCATGGAGTGGCCTTTGACGGGATGATGGATGATCGATGATCGATGATCGATTGTCGATTGTCGATGATCGGGAGCATCCGGAAAGGTGTCGCCTGAAGCAGGAAAGGGGAATCCTCTCAGGCCACTTGACCCTTGACCATCGATCATCGACAATCGATCATCGATTCCCCTACCGCTCTTCCCATTCCCCTGCCATTCCTGCACGTTTGAGGCTTCCCCACAGCCTCAGGCCCGGTTGCCCATGCTCCGTCGCGTTCTCCCGCTGCTCCTGCTGGCCACACCGCTTGCTGCCCAGGCGCGCGATTCGGTGGTTCCCGACGTGCTGGCGCTGGTGGCGCGCCCCCGGAGCGAGGTGGCGCCCGTGCTCGAGCGCTGGTCGGCCGATCGGTCCGCGCTCGGCCGGCGCTACGCGGTCGAGTACTCGCCGGAGCGGCGCGATCGCTTCCGTTCCTTCTATCGCGGGTGGCAGCGGGAGTTGCAGCGGCTCCCGTTCGAGACGCTGTCGCGGCCAGGGCAGGTGGACTTTCTCCTGCTCGACAACAAGCTGCGGTATGAGCTGGCGCTGCTCGATCGCGAGGAGAAGCTTGCGGCCGAGATGGCGCCGCTGCTGCCGTTCGCCCCGACGTTGTTCGGGCTGGTCGAAGAGCGGCGCCGGTTTGTGCGTCCGGTGCCGAAGGACGCCGCCACGCGCATCACCGCGATGACGACACTGCTGGAGGCGGCGCGCATCTCGATGGGGACTGCTGGCAATCGTCCCACGAAGATCGTTGCACTCCGAGCGGCCGACGCCGCGGCGGATCTTCGTCAGCAGTTTCAGGGCTGGCTGCGCTTCTATCAGGGGTACGACGCCGAGATGACCTGGTGGGTCGGCGAGCCGGCGAAGCGCTTCGATGCGGCACTCGAGGCGTGGCGCAAGTATCTGCGTGAGCAGTTGGTCGGTGCCCGGGAAGGGCAGGACGAGCCGATCGTCGGCGATCCGATTGGCGCCGACGGGCTGGCGGTCGACCTGCAGGCGGAGATGATCGCCTATACCCCGGCCGAGTTGATCGCGATCGCGGAGAAGGAGTACGCCTACCTCCTCGGTGAGGCGAAGAAGACAGCGCGGAGCATGGGCTTCGGCGACGACTGGAAGAAGGCGGCCGAGAAGACGAAGGACGACTTCGCACCCGTCGGCACGCAGACGCTCGCCGTGCGGGATATGGCCTTCGAAGCGATCCAGTACGTCGAGAAGAACAATCTGGTGACGGTGCCGCCACTGGCGAAGGAGATCTGGCGGATGGAGATGATGTCGCCGGCCGCGCAGAAAGTCTCGCCATTCTTCCTCGGCGGCGAAGTGATCCAGGTGTCGTCACCGACGGATGGGATGACGGATGAAGAGAAGTTGATGGTGCTGCGCGCCAACAACCTCCACGGATCGCGGGCGACGGTGCAGCACGAGCTCATTCCAGGCCACCACCTGCAGGGCTTCGCCGCGGCGCGGAACGGGACCAGCCGCGGGATCTTCTCGACGCCGTTCTACGTCGAGGGGTGGTCGCTCTGGTGGGAGCTGTACCTCTGGGATCGCGGCTTTCCGGTCACGCCCGAGAACCGGATGGGGATGCTCTTCTGGCGGATGCACCGCGCTGCCCGGATCATCTTCTCGCTGAAGTTCCACCTCGGCGAGTGGACGCCGCAGCAGTGTATCGACTTCCTGGTCGACGCCGTGGGTCACGAGCGCGCTAGCGCGACCGGTGAGGTCCGCCGCTCCTTCAACGGCAGCTACTCGCCGCTCTATCAGGCGGGCTATCTGCTCGGTGGGATGCAATTGCGGGCGCTGCACACCGAGCTGGTCACCAATGGGAAGATGACGGACCGGAGCTTCCACGACGCCGTGCTGGCGGCGGGGCCGATGCCGATCGACATGGTCCGTGCGCAGTTGGAACCCGAACGCCCCCTCACCCGCACCTATCGGAGCGCCTGGCGCTTCGGGGAGTGAAGTGATGGCCACGCCGAGCGCGCAGCAACGTGCGGATCGCATCCTCGCCTTTCGAGCGGAATTGCAGGAGCTCGAGACGGCGGGGGTGGCCACGATCGATCCGGCGGTGGTGGCCCAGATCCGCGCGCATCACGACACCGTCCTGGCGCAGCTCGCCGCCGGGACGGAGGTCGATCTCTCGCGGGGCGAAGCGCGTCTCTCCGCCGGGATGCGCGCCGCCTCCATTCTCGGGGCTGCGGCATTGTCGGCCGCGTGGGGATTCTTCGTCGCCGCGACCTGGAACGACATTGGTCGGCCAGCGCGGCTGGCACTGGTCGCGGTACCGCCGATTCTGCTCGTGCTGGGTACGGCCTACGCCGCTCGCCGGGAGCGGAGCGGCTACGTCGCGTCGATCGTGGCGACCGTCGCGGTGATCGCCTTCGGAGTGAACCTCGCCGCGCTTGGCGTGCTCTATGATCTCCCCGATTCTCGCCACTTCCTGCTGGCTGTCGGCAGCTTCGCGATGATTCTCGCGTACGGCTACGGCCTGGTGTTGCCGTTACTCGGCGGGATCATCGGCGTAGGGGGCTGGCTCTGGTCGCTGGCGGCGATCCCGCAGGGACGGTGGTGGGACGGCGCCTATGGCCAGTTCGAGCCGCTGGCGTTGCTCGGCCTCGCGGCGATGTTCCTGCCACGTCTGGTACGGCACGGGCCGCCGAGCTTCACGCTGACCTGGCGCGGCTGCGGTGCGGCCGCGGTGATGGTGGCGCTGCTCGCCCTCGGCGAGACCCACCACGCCTCACTCCTCGATGGGGCGAACACGGCATTGCTCGAAGGGAGCTATCAACTGCTCGGCGCCGCCGCCTTCGCGCTCATGATCTGGCAGGGACTCGCCCGGGATCGCGGGGAGTTGGTGCGGGCCGGCACGGTCGGGATGGGCATGTTGCTCTTGCTCCGCGCCGTGGACTGGTTCTGGGAGCTGATGCCGAAGTGGCTCTTCTTCCTGCTGGTGGGCGCGCTCGCCTTCGGGACGCTGCTGCTGCTGCGGCGGCTACGCCTGGCTGAACGGAGGCCCGCATGAAGGCGACGGGATTGGCCATCGGCGTGGTGGTCGTGTTGAATGCGGTCGTAGTCGTTCCGGCGGCGAGAGAACGGGCGACGCCGGTCCATCACGTGGTGGTGATCGCGTGCGGCGACCATATCCAGGGCGGGTGGCAGGACGGGGAGCTTCCGTCGCTGACGTTGCCGCTCAGGGCGCGTCCGGGCGGCTGGGGGAATGCGGTCGATGCGGCGGCGCTCACGCGCTTCGGCTTCACCGCCGCCGACGTCGCCCTGCTCGGCGATACGACGGCCTCGTTCGGCGAACTGCCGACGCCGCGCGAGGCATGGCTGACGCTGCGGCAGCGTCCGGACTCGCTGCACGAATACGACATTGTCGGCGCCGCATCGGCGCGGCCTGCGGCAGGGGAAGGCGTCCTCGTGCTGCGTGGCCTGGTCGGATTCGGCTGGGTGGACCGCCTCCCGCCGCCGGGGATGGATTCCCTGCCGACTGCCGCTCGACGCTCACAGATCGGGGTCGAGGTCATGCGTCTGCTCCCACCACAACTCGGCCTCGACCGCGCCCAAGCCGCGCTATTGCGGCCACTGCGGGATGGGGTCGGAGGCCGCTGCGCCCGCACCATGCCGGTCACGCTCGCGTTCGGGCGTCGCGGCGCCGTCTGGGTCGAGTCGGTCGGCGCGACGCGCTGACTCCGGTCGCGCTCTTGTCGCTGGTCCGTTCTGGTGCGATCCTCCGGGATGCGCCCAATCATCGCGGGAACTCTCTGCCTTCTGGCTGCCTGTTCGGGCAACCCCACGACCCAGCCCCGTCCTGACGCCGCGCCCGGCGGCGGGACAGTGCTGCTCGTCTCGATCGACGGCTTCCGATGGGACTATCTCGATCGGGCGGTCGCGCCGAACCTCCAGCGACTGGCACGCGGCGGCGTGCGGGCCCAGTGGCTGACGCCGGCCTTCCCGACCCTCACTTTTCCGAACCACTACACCCTGGTCACCGGGCTCTATCCCGAGCATCATGGCATCGTCGCGAATAACATGCGTGATGCGGTCCTCGGCAGATTCCGGCTCGCGGACACAGTCGCCGTGCGCGACGCCCGCTGGTGGGGCGGCGAGCCGATCTGGCGTACCGCCGAGCGTCAGGGCCAGCGCGCAGGCGCCTTCTTCTGGCCGGGGTCGGAAGCGGCGATCGGTGGGTCACATCCGTCGCATTGGCGGCCGTACAACGACACCTTCCCCAACGCCGCGCGCGTCGACTCGGTCCTCGATTGGTTGACGCTGCCGAACGGTCAGGCGCCGACGGTGGTCACGCTCTACTACAGTGACGTCGATCACGCCGGGCATGACTTCGGTCCCGACACCCCGCAGGCCGACTCGGCCATCGCCCGCGTCGACTCGATGATCGGCCGGCTGATGGCGGGGCTGGCCGCGCGCAAGCTGAACGATCGCGTCAACGTCATCGTGGTCAGTGACCATGGCATGATCGCGACCTCGCCAGCGCGGGTGATCAAGCTCGAGGACTACATCAACCTCGCCGACATCGACGTGGTCGATTGGTCACCGGTGGGCACGATCATCCCGAAGCCGGGAAGGGAGCTCGCCGTCTATCAAGCGCTCGTCAAGGCGCATCCGCAGCTCTCGGTGTACCGAAAGGGCGAGGTGCCGGCGCGATTGCACTTCAACAGTCATCCGCGGATCACGCCGCTGGTGCTGGTCGCGGCGCCGGGGTGGACGATCACGACGGCGGCGCGGATGGCAGGGCGCCAGATGAATGCCGGAGGCCATGGTTTCGATCCGGCGGCGCGAGAGATGGGCGCGCTCTTCGTCGCCTCTGGTCCGGCGTTTCGGCAGGGCGTGACGGTCGCACCGTTCCAGAACATTCATGTGTACAGCCTCATGGCGCATATCCTCGGCATCACGCCGGCACCGAATGACGGGTCACTCGATTCGGTCCGGACGCTGCTTCGTGGTGCCCCAGAGCAGGGCGCGTCAGCCGATCGCATCCGCGGAGATATCGTGACGCTCGCCTCCGATGCCTATGGCGGGCGTGCGCCCGGGACGCGCGGCGACACCCTTGCCACACGGTACGTGCAGGAGATGATGCAGGCGGCGGGGCTGACCCCGGGCGCGGCCGATGGTGGCTGGCGGCAGCCGGTGGCGCTGATGGCGCGGACGCCGAGCGGGACGGTGCGCCGCTGGCAGGATGCCGCGACGCGCTCCGTCTTCGGCCCTGACGAACTGGTGCTCGGCACCGATGGCCTGGATGGTCCGCGGCAGCTCCCCGAAGCGGACGTCGTCTTCGTCGGCCACGGGATCGCAACGGCCGACGGAAAATGGGACGACTACAAGGGCGTCGATGTGCGCGGGAAGGTGGTGGTGATGCTCTTCGGCGCCCCGACGTCGCCCGAGTGGAAGGCGAGTGGAATCCGGTGGGAGAACGGCATGGGGGAGCGTGCGGCGGAATCCCGCGGCGCCGTCGCGGTGGCGACCATTCTCGGGCCAGCGGTGTGGATGGCGTTCAGCACCAAGTACGTCCGTGAATCGACATGGCTCGCGGCCGACAGCGCGCGCCGGAACGGCCTCCGGTTGCTCATCCAGGCCTCTGCACTGACCCGCTTCTTCGGCGACGGCACGACGCTGGCACAGGTCACGGCGGAGACCGATCGCCCGAGTTTCCGTCCGCGCACGTTACCAGGAAAGATCTCGATCGACTATACACCGGGGCGACGGATGATCACGTCGTCGAATGTGCTCGGACTGCTCCGTGGCCGCGACGCGGCCTTGCGCGACGAGGTCGTGGTGGTGACGGCGCACTGGGATCATCTCGGGATCGGGCGGCCGCAGAACGGCGATTCGATCCGCAATGGCGCGCTTGACAACGCCAGCGGCGTGGCGAGCATGCTGGAGATGGCGCGGGTGCTTCAGCGTGGAGCAGCCCCGAAGCGGAGCATCCTCTTCATCGCCACCACGGCGGAAGAGCAGGGATTGCTCGGTGCCGAATGGTACGTGCGTCATCCGCGCTTCCCGCTGGCGCGCACGGTGGCGGCGGTCAATTTCGATACCGGCAATCCGTGGGGCCGGACGCGTGACGTGATCTCGATCGGCGGGACGCTCTCGTCGCTCGACAGTACCTTCGCGGCGGTCGCAGAGACGCAGGGGCGCCGTGTCTCGCCCGACCCGTATCCGGAGGAGGGGTTCTATCAGCGCTCGGATCACTACGCGTTTGCACGGGCGGGTGTCCCGGCGTTGTTCGGCTCGTCGGGGGTCGACATGGTGGATCGACCGGCAGGGTGGGGGAAGACGCGCTTCGACCGATATATGAGCAGCGAGTATCACACGGTCCGCGACCAGGTTGGTGACGACTGGGACCTGCGCGGGGCGGCCCAGGATGTGGAGGCGATGACCGAGACGGTGCGCCGCGTGGCCAATGCCACCGCGCGCCCGGCGTGGCGCGACCTCCCGGCCACAGCGGCCTTCCGTGCGGCGCAGGCCGCGCAGGGGAAGACACCATGACGATCGATCGGCGCGAGTTCCTGGCGGCAAGTGCCGCCGTCATTCCCGCCCTCCGTGGGCTGCAGCCGCAGGTGACGGTGGCCGCGAGTGCCGACCGGATGGCGTGGTGGCGCGAGGCCCGCTTCGGGATGTTCCTCCACTGGGGCCTCTACTCGATCCTCGCCGGAAAGTGGCAGGACGACGACCGCTGGGCGGAGTGGATCCGCCACAATGCGAAGATTCCCATCAACGCATACGATCAGCTGCGGGCACGGTGGAATCCGACCGGCTTCGATCCCGACCAGTGGGCGCATATGGCCCAGCGCGCCGGGATGCGCTACGCCGTGCTGACCACCAAGCATCATGACGGCTTCTGTCTCTTCGATTCGCAGGCGACCGACTTCGATGTGATGGCGACGCCGTGC
>JBBQJU010000113.1:0-8209 GCA_038326215.1 Gemmatimonadales bacterium
CTTCCGGCAGATCGCCTGGATCTCGGGGATCCGATGCGGTTCGGCCACGACGAGCATCCGCTCCTGCGATTCCGACAGCATGATTTCGTACGGCGTCATGCCGGCTTCCCGCGTGGGCACCTTCGAGGTGTCGAGCTCCACGCCGACCCCGCCACGTGCGGCCATCTCGGCGGAGGAGGAGGTCAGCCCGGCCGCGCCCATGTCCTGGATCGCGACGATGACGTTGCTGGTGATCAGCTCCAGGGATGCCTCGAGCAGCAACTTCTCCGTGAAGGGATCGCCGACCTGCACCTGCGGACGACGCTTCTCGCTCTCCGCGGTGAGATCTTCCGAGGCGAACGAGGCGCCGTGGATTCCATCGCGTCCGGTGCTGGCGCCGACCGTCAGCAGAATGTTGCCGACGCCGTGCGCACGCGCCGTGATGAGGTCCGCCTCGCGGAGCAACCCGACGGCCATGGCGTTGACGAGCGGATTGCCGCTGTACCCCGGCGCGAAGCAGACCTCGCCCCCGAGCGTCGGGATGCCGACACAGTTGCCGTAGTCCCCGACACCCTTCACGATGCCGGCGAAGAGCCAGCGGTTGCGAGGATCGTCGAGTGGCCCGAGTCGAAGCGAATTGAGCACCGCCACCGGGCGGGCGCCCATCGTGAAGACGTCGCGCAGAATCCCGCCGACGCCCGTGGCCGCGCCTTGATACGGCTCGACCGCGCTCGGGTGATTGTGCGACTCGATCTTGAACGCGACCGCCCACCCATCGGGCAGGCGCAGCACGCCGGCGTTTTCGCCGGGACCTTGCACGACCTGCGGTCCCTCGACAGGGAATCGACGCAGCACCGGCTTGGTGTGCTTGTAGGAACAGTGCTCCGACCAGAGCGCGGAGAAAATGCCGAGCTCGGTCAGCGTCGGCGTGCGGCCGAGGAGCGCGAGGATGGCGGTGTACTCGGTCTCGTTCAACTTGTGTTCGGCCACGACGGCCGGTGTCACCGGACGCTCGCCGGGGAATGCCTCGGCTGGGGTCACGACGGTCATGCGGCCACCCCTGTGGTGGCCAGACGGCCGATCAGCGAGGTGAAGAAGCGGTGCCCGGCGTCGGAGCCCAGCGCCACGTCGGCCAGTCGCTCCGGGTGCGGCATGAATCCGACGACGGTGCCGGCGGCATTGCAGATGCCGGCGATGTCGTTGGCCGACCCATTGGGATTGTGCGCGGCATCGCTCCCCGGTACGGCGACATAGCGGAGGACGATCCGACCCTCCCCTTCGAGGACCGCGAGCGTCTCCGCATCGGCGACAAAGCGCCCCTCGCCGTGGGCGATGGGGATCCGGATCACGTCGCCCACGGTGTAGTCGGTCGTGCAGATCGTGTCGCGCCGCTCGATCCGCACGTCAACCGGCCGCGAGAGGAAACGCTGCGCCGCGTTGCGGAGCAGTGCGCCGGGCAAGAGGTGCGCTTCGCAGAGCACCTGGAAGCCGTTGCAGATACCAAGGACGGCGCCACCGGCCTCGGCGTGCTCGCGCACGGCCTGCATCACCGGCGCGAAACGGGCGATTGCCCCGGAGCGGAGGTAGTCGCCGTAGGAAAAGCCACCGGGCAGAATGACGGCATCCGCGCCGTCCAGCGTCGTCGCTCGGTAGTCGAGCAGGACGCTCTCCCCACCGGCACGCTCGATCGCGGTCAGGGTCTCGGCCTCGCAGTTGCTGCCAGGGAAGCGGACAACAGCCACGCGTGCCATCAGGAGCCGACCTCGATGACGAAGTCCTCGGTCACCGGATTCGCCAGCAACCGCTCGCACATCGTGCGGGCCATCGCTTCGGCGGCCGCGGGACTCTCGGCCTCCAGCGCGAGCTCGATCGCCTTGCCGACGCGGACACCGGTTGCTGCCGCAAAGCCCAGGGACAGGAGGGCGTGTTCCACCGCCTGCCCCTGGGGATCGAGGAGCCCGGGACGGGGCATGACGCGGATGTGGACATGGACGGTCATTCAGCGTTCTCCTGACGCCGCTCAGCGCGGCGGGGACGAAGGGTCTGGGGTACCAGCGCAATCGGGGGCTCTTCGTCCTGCTCATCCTCGTCACGCGCGGTGATCAGCAGCACGACGTGCCGGATCAGTCCGAAGAGCAGGTAGACGATGCCCAGCGTAAAGAGGAAGTACTGCGGCACGAGCAGCGAGCCGGCGAGCACGACCAGATACCAGACCAGGCCGAGCAGTTGCGTCGGCGTGCGGATGCCGGCGGCGGGCCAGCGCGGGTACTGGACATTGCTGACCATCAACAGCGCCAGCGCCACCACCAGGAACACCAGCCCTTGATGCTGGAAGTTCAGGTAGGCGAGCGAGCCGCGATACCAGTCGGTTTGCGAGAAGGCGAAGTAGGTGGCCAGGGTCATGCCGGCCGACGGGGACGGCAGGCCCGTGAACCAGTGTGACGGCTTGCCGCCCTGGCCCGCGAGGACGTTGAAGCGCGCCAGCCGGAGCGCCGCGCAGGCGACGTAGAAGAAACAGATGACCCAGGCGAGACGGCCCGCCGTCGAGAACTCCAGGAAGTACATGAGGAGCGCCGGCGCGACGCCGAACGAGATGACGTCGACGAGGGAGTCGAGTTCCGCGCCGAAGCGCGAGCCGCTGTTCGAGGCGCGCGCGATGCGGCCATCGAGCATGTCGAGCACGCCGGCAAAGACGATGAACCATCCGGCCCAGAGGAAGTTGCCGTTGTGGGCCGACACGATCGACCAGAAGCCGAAGAAGAGATTGCCCAGGGTGAAGGCATTCGGCATCACGACGACGACGCGGCGCATGCCGCTCCGGTGCGGGGGCGGGGTCATGTCCATTCGGCAATCGCCGTGACGCCGGCCTGCGTCACGTCTCCTTCCTTGACGAGGATGCGGGTGCCCGGCGGGAAGAAGACGTCCACGCGCGAGCCGAACCGAATGAGCCCGAGGCGTTCGCCCTGGGCGACCGTCCGCCCCTCGGCATGGTCGGTGATGATCCGCCGCGCGATCAGGCCGGCGATCTGGCGGACCAGCAGCGTCCCACGCGGCGTGGTGAGCCCGATGTCACTCTGTTCATTCTCGAGTGCCGCCTTCTCGTCGGCGGCGTTGAAGAACTTCCCTGGCGTGTAGCGCCGGAACGTGATCGTCCCATTGCTCGGATAGCGGTTCACATGGACGTTGAAGACGTTCATGAAGATCGAGACGCGGGTTGCCGTGCCTCCGATGACGTGCGGCTCGTGGATCGTGATGATGCTGACGACCTTGCCGTCCGCCGGCGCAATCACGACATCATCGCCGCGCCGTCCGGTGCGCACGGGATCGCGGAAGAAGGCGACGACCCAGATCGCGATCGGCAGCCACAGCGCACCGGCGACGGGGTAGCCCAGACCAAAGAGCGCAGCGGCGATCACCCAGGCGATCGCGATGAACGGCAGTCCTTCCGGGGCGATGCGCATCAGCAGTCCTCGGGCAGTTCGTGGCCCGTCAGTCGGTGGAACGCCTCGCGATAGCGCGTCGTGGTGGCGGCGATCACGTCGTCAGGCAGGGGCGGCGGCGGTGCATCGCCGTTCCAGCGACCGGCGTCACGCTCGCCCGCGAGATAGTCGCGCAACGGCTGCTTGTCGAAGCTCGGCGGCGTGCTCCCCGCGGCCCATGAGGCGGCGTCCCAGAAGCGCGATGAGTCCGGGGTGAGCACTTCATCGATCAGGATCGGATGGCCGCTGACGTCGAGGCCGAACTCGAACTTGGTGTCGGCGATGATCAGCCCGCGCTCTCCGGCGGTGAGCCGGCCTGCTGCATAGATCGCCAGCGAGAGGTCGCGCAGTGCATCGGCCAGGTCGGGGCCCAGCGCCGCCCGCATCGCCCCGAAGGTGACATTTTCGTCGTGGCCAGACTCCGCCTTGTTGGCCGGCGAGAAGAGCGGCGGCTCGAAGCGGGACGATTCAAGCAGGCCAGGGCGCAACGCCTCACCGGCGAGCGTGCCGCGGCGGCGGTACTCCTGCCAGGCCGAACCCGAGAGGTAGCCGCGCACGACGCATTCAAACGCCACGGGGGCGGTACGCCGCACCAGCATGGCGCGCCCAGCGATTTCCTCGCGGTACGGGGCGAGCGCCGGCACCTCGACGAGAATGGCGTCGGTGCTGGCGGTCAGGAAATGCGATGGCGTCAGGTTGCCCAACCGCTGAAACCAGAAGGCCGACAGTTGGGTAAGGACGCGCCCCTTATCGGGGACCGCTTCCGCCATGACGACGTCGAAGGCCGAGACCCGATCACTGGCGACCAGCAGCAGTCGCGTGTCGTCGACTTCGTAGACCTCGCGGACCTTGCCATGACGCCACAAGGGGAGCGGGAGGTTGCTGCGCAGCAGGGGAGTGGTCATACGCGGAGTTCCGCCTGCTCCGCCACCGCGGCGTAGGGGCGCGCCTCGGCGAGCAACGGGTCGAGGTATTCCGTCACGAACTCGGCCACCTGCTCGCGCGAGCGGCCGGTGTAGCGGGTCGGGTCGAGCTCGGCCGAGAGGCGGGCCTGATCGATCCCCGCGAAGGCGGGGTCGGAAGCGAGACGTTCCATGAGGTCGTTCGGCGCGCCCCCGGCCACTGCGGCGTGCACCGTCATGGCGTGGCTGCGCACGACCTCATGCAGGGCCTGACGATCGCCGCCTGCCTGGACCCCGAGCATCAACCACCGCTCGGTGGCCATGAACGGCATCTGCTCGCGGACATGCCGCGCGATCACGGGCTCGCGCACTTCCAGTCCCTGCGCGATGTTGCCGGCCAGCAGCAGGATCGCATCGACGGCAAGAAACGCCTCCGGCAACGTCAGGCGCCGATTGGCGGAGTCGTCGAGTGTCCGCTCCAGCCATTGCGAGGCCGCGGTGTGCGCGCCGTTGGCCTGCAGGGAGATGACGTGGCGCGCCAGCGCCCCGATCCGTTCGGCGCGCATTGGGTTGCGCTTGTACGCCATCGCGCTGGAGCCGATCTGCTCCGACTCGAACGGCTCAAGCAGCTCGCCCTCATGCTGCAGCAAGCGGAGATCCGCGCCGAACTTCGCGGCGGACTGGGCGATACCGCTGAGCGCATCGAGGATCTGCGCATCGGCCTTCCGCGGGTAGGTCTGTCCGGTCACGGCAAAGGCGCGCGGCAAGCCCAGCGCCGTGGTGATCCGCTGCTCCAACTCACGGACCTTGGCGTGGTCTCCGTCGAACAACTCGAGAAACGAGGCCTGCGTGCCGGTGGTGCCTTTGCATCCGCGCAGCCGGAGCGTCGCCAACCGGTGCACCACGGCCTCGATATCGAGGGCGAAGTCCTGCGCCCAGAGCGCGGCACGCTTGCCGACCGTGGTCAGCTGCGCCGGCTGGAAGTGCGTGTACGCGAGACAGGGGAGGGCGGCATGCCGCTCGGCAAAGGCTCGCAAGTGACCAACGACATCGAGCAGGCGGCCGAGGATCAGGGCGAGGCCGTCGCGCATCACCAGCACGTCGGCGTTGTCGGTCACGAACGCCGAGGTCGCGCCCAGATGGAGGTGCGCGCGCGCAGCGGGCGCCTGCTCGCCATAGGCATGCACATGCGCCATCACGTCGTGACGGAAGCGCTTCTCGTAGGCGGCAGCCACCGCGAGATCGGCGTCGTCGAGGTGTGCCCGCATCGCCTCCAGGGCAGCCTCGGGAATGTCCAACCCGAGGGCCTGCTCCGATTCAGCGAGCGCCAGCCAGACCCGCCGCCACCGACCGATGCGATAGGGCTCGCTCCAGAGGTGGAGCATGGCGGGGGAGGCGTAGCGGCCGGAGAGCGGGGACTGCCAACGGGCGTCGGTCATCAGATCCGCAGGTTCAGGGGATAGAGCGTGCCGCGTCGTTCAATCACCAGCTGGAACGATGTGCCAGGGCGCATGCCGTCGAGGAGTCGGGCGAGGTCCTCGGCGCGACGCACGGGGGTCCGGTTCAGGCTGACGATCACGTCGCCCTCGCGGAGGCCGGTCTCGCGTGCGAGTTCGGACGGGACCTTGGTGATGGCTGCGCCGCCTTCGCTGCGGATCCCGAGCTGGGCCCGGACCGCGGGCGTCACCGTCACCAGGTCGAGGCCACCGAACCGGACGCGCGTCGCGGTGGCGGTGGGGAGGTCGGAGGAGACCAATTGTTTCTCGCTGGTCTGGCCGGCGCTCTGCACGGTGATCGTGATCGGGTCGCCCACATGCAGATCAAGCTTGACCGATTCCCAGTCGAGCGAGTTGCGGAGGACGCGGCCGTTCGCTTTCACCAAGACATCGCCGGTCCGCAGTCCGCCCTTCGATGCTGGTCCACCCGGCGCCACGCTCGCGACGGCCACGCCACCGGTGCGCTTCCACTCGCCCATCTCGCTCGCCTGGGCCACGTCGAGTCCGACCCACGCGCGACGTACCGTCCCGTTGCGGACGATTTCTTCGGCGACGCGGACCGCACGCTCGATCGGAATGGCGAAGCCCAGCCCGACGCTGCCGCCGCTGTTCGAGAAGATCGAGGAGTTGACGCCAATCACCTCGCCAAGCGCGTTCACGAGCGGGCCGCCGGAATTGCCCGGGTTGATCGCCGCATCGGTCTGGATCATGTCCAGGTAGAGGCCGTTCTGTTCGCCGGTCGGCAGGATGTTCCGACCGGTGGCGCTGATCACGCCGGCCGTGACCGTCGGCTCCGCATTGCCGAGGAGGTAGCTGTAGGGATTGCCGAGGGCGATCGACCACTCGCCGATCATGAGGTCGCTCGATCGTCCGACCTGCACGATCGGGAGCCCCTTCCGTTCGATCTTGATGACCGCGATGTCGGTCAGCGGATCTTCGCCGAGGACACGCCCCTCGACGTCGGTGCCATCCGCCAGGGTCACGGTGACCTGCTGGGCATTCGCAACCACGTGCTGGTTGGTGACGACGATCCCATCGGCGCGCAGGATGAAGCCGGTCCCGAAGCTCTGTGGCGTCCCCGGTTGATTCCCGGTGAAGAGGTCCCATTGCGACGGGCGCGGCGTCGGAAGCGTGACCCGGACCGACACGACCGCCGGCGCCACGCGCGCCGAGGCGTCGACGATCGCCGTCCGACGCGTGACGTCGAGCGCGGCCGCCGGTCGCGGGGCGGCCGGCGTGGCCTGCTGGGCGTTGGCGGCGGCCTCGCCGCGACAGGCGGCGGCCATCAGGGCAAGGAGCAGAGCTCCGATACGGCGGGTTACCACGCGGCGCGCTCTCCGAGGAAGTAAGCCGCGGGGTAGGTCGCGGATAGAAAGGTCAGCCCTGCCGCCGGCGCCGGTGCACTGGTGTCGGCGTTGTGTGTCGTCGTCAACAGTCTGGCCATGTCGCTCTCGGGTCGTCGTCCCTGGCCGATCTCCACCATGGTCCCAACCAGCATCCGCACCATGTGGTGAAGAAAACGATCGGCCGCCACCGTCAACCGGAGACGCCCGGCCACCGGGGCCGACCACGTGGCCTCGAGGATGCGGCATCGGTAGTGCGGCTTCGGCTCGCCGGTCACCATGAAGGCGAGGAACTCGTGCTCGCCCAGCAACACCGACGCGGCGCGCTCCATGGCCGCAAGGTCGAGCGGACGACCGAGTGCCCATTCCGTCCGTCCCCGGAAGGGGGAGCGACTCGCCGCATCCACCCCGACATCGTAGTGGTAGCGTCGCGATTCGGCCGCACGACGAGCATCACGGCCCGGGGTGATCGCCCGAATTTCGGAGACGGCGACGTCGCGTGGCAAGACCGCATTCAACGCCCGGAGTAGTGCCTCGACCGTCCAGTGCTCCGGCATGGTCGTCGAGACCGGCATCGCCCGCGCATGCACGCCGGTGTCGGTCCGCCCCGCGGCAATCGCAATGCATGGCATCCCGGCGAGCCGACTCAGTGCGTCCTCGACCACCTGCTGGACCGTGCGGCGATCAGGCTGTCGCTGCCACCCGAAAAAGGCGGATCCATCGAACTCCAGCGTGAGCAGTAGCGCGCGTCCCATTTCGGGCCGAAACCTAGCCCGCTCCGGGGGGTGCGGCAAGCGTCGTAAACCGTTGTGAATATTGACAAAACGGCGGTCTGCCCGATACGCTTGGCCTGCCACGATGACCACTCCCGCTTCCGTTTCTGCCCCGGCGGTTCGCCACGCCCTCGGCCTCCTCGCCGCCGGCCTTGGCCTGAGCGAGGGGGAGTCCGCCGATGCCTTCGGCGAGATCATGGCCGGCGCCGCTGGACCCGCCTCGCTTGGAGCGTTGTT
>JBBQJU010000114.1:0-8144 GCA_038326215.1 Gemmatimonadales bacterium
CCCCATCTCGTCGCCGCCTACGGCGAGGCCGACCGCGCGCGACTCCTCGCCGACGCCAGCATTATCCGCAATCGGCTCAAGGTGGACGCCGCCATCCACAACGCACAGCGCGTGGTGGCGCTGATCGTCGAGTACGGCTCCTTCGCGGCGTGGCTCGACGCGCAGGGCGCCCTCGACAAGGCGCAGTGGGTCAAACTGATGAAGCGCGAATTCAAGTTCATGGGCGGCGAGATCGTCGGCGAATTTCTCATGAGCATCGGGCGGTTGCCGGGAGCGCATGTCGAGGAGTGCCCCGTGGGACGACTGCTCGGCGAACAGCGAACGGCGAACAGCGAACAGCGAGGATAGATCGGTCGTGGTCTCACGTGCATTTCGTCTCCGTTCGCTGTTCGCCTCTCGCCGTTCGCCGGTACCATGTTCACCCACCTCCACGTCCACTCCTGGTTCTCCTTCGGCATCGGCACCTCCTCGCCCGAGGTGCTGGTCGAGGCCGCTGCGCGCCGGGGCTATCGCACCCTCGCGCTGACCGACACCAACGGTGTCTATGGCGCCGTGGAGTTCCAGAAGGCGTGCGAGGCCGCCGGGATCCGCCCGATCCTCGGTGCGCACCTCGTGGCCAACGGCCAGGAAGCGGTGATCCTCGCCGAGAACGCCCGCGGCTGGGGCACGCTCGGCCGCGCGGTGAGCGCGGTCCACTGGGAGCCCGACCTCGCCCTCTCCGCGCAACTCGCCGTGGACCGCGAGGGCCTGACCGTGATCACCCAGGACGTGGTGCTGCTCGAGCGGCTGGTGAAGCTCTCCGGCCCCACCGGACTCGTTGCCGAGTTGCGTCCGGGCCCTGAGCGCCACGCCGTGCTCGCGGCTGCGCGCCGCCTCGGCGTCCCCGCCGTCGTCACCGGCGGCGTGGTGATGGCACACGCCGAGGACTGGAACCGGCACCGGCTCCTGCAGGCCATTCATCGCAACGGGACGCTGGCGGAGGACGGCGAACCGCGAACCGAGAACCGCGAACCGCGGTCGTCGGACAGCATGCGCCGATCGCCAATCGCCGATCGCAGTTCGCCGAGAGACGCCTGGCTCCGCCCCGCCGCCGATCTCGAACGGCACTTCCCCGACGTCCCCGAGGCCTTCGCCGCCGCGGCCGTGATCGCCGAGCGCTGCCAGTATCGCATCCCGATCGGCCGCACCATTGCGCCACGCCACGCCGAGGCCACCGACGCGCTGCAGCAGCTGCGCTCACTCGCCTATGAAGGCGCCCTCCGCCGCTACGGTACCATCGCCCCGGTGACCCGCGATCGACTGGAGCATGAACTCACCATCATCGGCATGAAGGGCTTCGCCGACTATTTCCTCGTGGTACGCGACATCGTCCTCCACGGCCCGACGCATTGTGGCCGCGGCTCCGTCGCCAACTCGATCGTCTCCTACTGCCTCGGCATCACCCACGTCGAACCGCTCGGCGCCGGGCTCCTCTTCGAGCGCTTCCTCAATCCGGCCCGCAAGGACCCGCCCGACATCGATCTCGACTTTCCCTGGGATGAGCGTGATCGCATCCTCGCGTGGGTCTTTCGCAAGCATCCGCGCCCGCGCGCGGCGATGGTCGCCAACCACAATTGCCTGCGGCTCGCGGGCGCGCTGCGCGAGGTCGCCAAGGTCTTCGGCCGGCCCGCCGCCGAGATCCGCGACCTCACTCGCCGCATGCCGCATTACGGCGAGGGCAACAATGTGACGGAGCTGCTCGCCTCGCACCCGAACTTCCGGGGGGTGCGGTTGCCGGAGGGATGGGCTCGCATCATCACGCTCGCGGAGGGGATCGTCGGCACGCCGCGTCACCTCTCGCTGCATCCGGGTGGCGTGGTCATCGTCCCCGGCGCGCTCACCGACGTGGTGCCGCTCGAGCCCGCGGCCAAGCAGCTCGATGGCGCGCCGGATCTGGTCGTCCCGGTGATTCAGTTCGAGAAGGACGGTGCCGAAGATGCGGGGCTCGTGAAGATCGACCTCCTCGGTAACCGCTCGCTCGCGGTGATCCGCGATGCGATCGCGATGGTGCACGTCAACACCGGGGTGCAGCTCGACTACACCTCGCAGCAGGCCGGCAACGATCCCGCAACGCGCACCCTCTTCCGCACCGGTGACACCCTCGGCGTCTTCTACACCGAATCGCCGGCGAGCCGGATGCTCAACCTGAAGAGTCAGGCCGATTCGTTCGAGTTGCTGGTCCTCAACACCAGCATCATTCGCCCGGCGGCCAACCGCTTCATCCAGCAGTATCTCGAGCGGTTGCACGGCGCCGAGTATGAGCCGCTCCATTCCTCGTTGCGCGAGGTCCTCGCCGAGACCTTCGGGGTGATGGTCTATCAGGAGGACGTGGTCAACGTGGCGCACGCCTTTGCCGGGCTCGACCTCGCGACCGCGGACGGGCTCCGCAAGGCACTCGCGAAGAAGCGGCCCGGCAAGCTGCTCGCCGCGTACTGCGACGAATTCATTGCGGGCGCCCGCGCGCGTGGCCGCGACGAGGCGAGCATCACGCGCGTGTGGGAGATGATCCTCTCCTTCTCGGGCTACTCGTTCTGCAAGGGACACTCCTGCTCCTACATCCAGGTGGCGCAGCAGAGTGCCTACCTCCGTGCCAACCATCCGGCGGAGTTCATCGCGGCGGTGCTCTCCAACGAGGGGGGCTTCTATCGCAGCTTTGCCTATATCGCCGAGGCGCGGCGGATGAACGTGGCGATCCTCCCGCCCTGCGTGAACGCCAGCGCGTGGCGCTGCACCGGCCACCGCGAGGGGATGCGGGTCGGACTGATGTTCGTGAAAGGAATGTCGCGGGAGGGCGCTGACCGGCTCCTCGCGGCACGCGAGGCCGGCGGCCCCTTCACCACTCTTGACGACCTGCGCCGACGCAGCGCCCTGCACACCGACGACCTCCACCTGCTGGTGAAGGTCGGTGCGCTCGATGCGATCGCCGACGGCCTCACCCGGCCACAGCTGCTCTGGGTGATCGACACACAGCATCTTCCCGCCCCCGAGCGCGGTAAAGGCGGCGAGACTTCCGAAGCGGCGGTACTCGGTACCCGCCTCATCCACGACACCATTCCTGTCCCCGCGCTCCGCGACTATCCCGCCGAGCGGAAGCGCCGCGACGCCTGGGCCCTGCTCGGCTTCTGCCTCGACGCGCATCCGATGACGCTCCACGCGGAGGACCTCACCCGTTTCCGCCTGGTGAAAAGCAACGCGCTCCACCAACATGTCGGGAAGCGCGTCCTGATGGCGGGGATGTACACCACCGGCAAGCCGGTGCACACGGCCGCGCATGAGCCGATGCAGTTCGTCACTTTCGACGATGGCGAGGGATTGATCGAGTGCGTGCTCTTTCCCGCCGTCTATCGGGAGCGCGCCCACGTCCTCTTCGACCAGGGCCCGTTCATTTTCCGGGGCGTGGTGGAGGAATCGTTCGGGTCGCTGACGGTGACCGTCAGCCATCTGGAGCGCCTGGAGCGGATGCTGGCGCGGATGGTGCCCGGGCAGCAGAACGGCTCGGAGTCACAGAGGATCGACCATCGATGATCGATGATCGATCGACTTCCAACCCCAAGTGCGCTCGGGCCGTATCGATTCGTCACCTGCGACGTACCTCAACTGGAGTCCCAGCCACGATGACCCGCATTGCCACGACCCTCGCCGTCCTCAGCGTGCTCACCGCTCCGTTGGCGGCGCAGAGCCACTATACACTGAATCCGACTGGCACCGAGGCCCGGTACCAAGTCCGCGAGCTGCTGGCGGCCAACACGATCGAGAACGACGTCGTCGGCAAGACCGCCGGTGTGACGGGCGGGATCCAGCTCGACAAGGCCGGCAAGGTGGTCGCCGCTGAGTCGAAGATCACCATTGACCTGACCCTGCTGAAGACCGATCGCGACCGCCGCGACAGCTACGTTCAGCGGAACACCCTCGAGACGGCCACTTACCCGAACGCCGTCCTCGTCGTGAAGGCAATCACCGGCCTCCCGGCGAAGCTGCCGACGACCGGCACGCTGAGCTTCACCCTGGTGGGCGACTTGACGCTCAAGGGCGTCACCAAGCCGACGACCTGGACCGTCACCGCCACCGCGAGCCCCACCGGGATGACCGGGACCGCCAAGACCAAGTTCACCTTCGCCGATTTCGGCATGACCGTCCCTCGGGTGCCCGTTGTCGCACGCGTGGATGATCCGATCCAGTTGGAGTTGGATTTCAATTTCGTGAAGGACGGGCAGTAGGGCATCGATCCTCGATGGTCGATGACCGATCCAGGGGTATTGTTCGACCATGGACCACGGTTGGCCCCGCCCCGACGAAGTCGCCGCCCTCGCGGACCAGCTCTCCCCGCTGATCCGCTTTGGCTGTTCCTCGTGGACGTATCCGGGGTGGACCGGGCTGATCTACGAGAAGCCCTACCCGGCGACCGGCGCCGGGGCGAAGATGCTGGCGGAATACGCGCGGTGGCCCTTGTTCCGCACGGTGGGCATCGATTCGTTCTTCTACACACCACCCTCCGAGCGCACGCTGGCGAGCTACGCCGCGTCGCTCCCCCCCGACTTCCGCTGTGTGTCCAAGGTCTGGGATCGAATCACGGCGCACACCTTCGCGAATCCGAAGGAGCGGGCCCACGTCGGCCAGCTCAACCCGGACTGGCTCAACGCCGACCGCTTCACCACCGAGGTGCTGGGCCCGATGCAAGCGCACTTCGCGGAGCACATCGGGCCCTTCGTCTTCGAATTCCAGACGATCGCCCGCTCGGCAAAGATCAGCGCGGCAGACTTTGCGATGCGGCTTGACGCCTTCTTCGGGCAGCTCCCGCGTGGGGTCCCCTACGCCGTCGAGCTTCGCAATCAGGAGTTCCTGACGCCGGCATACTTCGCGGTCCTGCGGACCCACAACGTGGCCCACCTCTTCAATAGCTGGACGCGGATGCCGACCATCGGCGAGCAGTTCCAGTTGCACGATGCCATCACGGCGGACTTCCTGGTGGCCCGGGCGCTGCTCCGGCCTGGGCGGAGCTACTCTACGGCGGTCGAGACGTTCGCACCGTACGACCACGTGCAGGACGAGAACCCCGAGCTCCGCAGCGACCTCGCGGCGCTCGCCAAGGCCGCCCTGGAACTGCGGGTGCCTGCCTACCTGATCGTGAACAATCGCGCCGAGGGATGCGCCCCCCTCACGATCACCGCGGTGGCGCGCCAATTGGTGGCATCCGCCGGCCGGTGACCATCGACTCGGCCAGTGCGGCTGCGTCGGGCACCATCGTCGCATCCAGCACGGCGACCCCACCGACGGCGTTCAGCCGAATCATCCCGACCACGGCCGCCCAGACCGCCACGGCAAGCCGGATGCACTCTTCCGGCGAATCCCCTCCGTCCGAACGCTCGATCACGCCGACGAGTTCGGCCAGAAAGCCGCCCCTGGCCTCCTCCAGCTCCGGCCCGATCGCTCCCCCGGTCACCACCATAAGCTCCCACCACCCAGGGTGTGCGGTGGCAAAATGGACAATCCGCCTTGCCCCCTCTCCCGCCCTGACTCCGGTGGGCGTCAGCGTTGCCGTCACGCGACGATACCCCTCCGCGGCGATGGCCTCGAGGAGGGCTGCCCGATCGGGGAAGTGCCGATAGGGTGCCGAGCCCGTGACGCCAACCCGCTGGGCGAGTTGGCGAAGCGACAGATCGCCGGCGTCTGCCGTCTCCAGCGCTCGGATTCCCTCGCGTATCAACTGCGCGCGGAGGTCGCCGTGATGATACGCAGACTTGGTGGTTGTGTTGGCAGGTATGGACTTAGACATATGTGAACAATGTACACTTACGACTCGAAATCGCCAATGTACTCACCACTAACATCCCATCTCAGGTTTGCTCGTTCTTCGCCGTTCGCCGTTCGCCGTTCGCCGTTACCCGAGAATGGTCAACAGCTCCTCACCATAGACCTGCTCTGCCTGCCGCACCGCAAGCTCTGCCGACGATGTACGCGCTGCCCACATGGTTCGCGCCGCCTCGAGCCCATAGCCAATCGGGCGCAGCGTGGCGCCGAATCTTGCCGTCAGACCCTCGCCAAATGATTCGTAGCGTTCCACCCAGCGCGCGGAGGTAGCGCTGTCCGTCGCGATGATGAGCAGGTCGACAGGGTCCCCAAGTCGTTCCGTCCGGGTGGCGACCCGACCGACCACCGCGACTGCCAGGAGGGCTGGATCGTTGGGGGTGGTCGCCGCTACCCTAAGCTCAGCACGGAGCGCTGGCCAGTGGTCGGCTCCCGCCCGGAGCACGGCGAGAATTGACGGGGTCAACCGGTGGCCGGATCGGACCCGGACCAATCGCTCCCGTCCACCGACCACCCGTTCAACGATGCCGGCCGCCAGCAGATCGTCGAGGGCCAGCTCGATGGTCCGCAGCGCCATCCCCGTCCGCCTCGCGACTTCCCGCTGCTGGAGCGGGCTTGCGGCCGAAGCGAGTACTCGCATCACGGCGACTTTCCCACGAGTTCCAAGAATGGCGGATATCGGATCGTGGATGGCGGCGATCACTGGTGACTTTGGCATAGATAAAGCAGTCACTTGACTGCTTTATTGTCAAGCATACGAACAGCGAGCAGCGAACAGCGAAAAGCGAACGGCGGCTCTAAACATGGTCATCCCGAACGAAGTGAGGGATCCGCGTGCACTTGGCGACGCAGATCCCTCGCGATGCTCGGGTTGACAGTTGTACCGCTGTTCGCCGTTCGCCGTTCGCCGTTCGCCGTTCGCTGTTCGCCGTTGGCTGTTCGCCGCCTTATCCGACCGCCACTCCGATCATCGCCCCGACCCGTACCACCGTCTCGCCGATCTTGTTGTTCGGCGTCGAGGCCCCAGCGGTGATTCCGATGATCTTGGCGTCGCCGAGCCAGTCCTGCTCGACGACTTCCTGCTTGGTCCGGACGGGCTGGTGCCGAAGGGTTCCGGCCTCCGGGTCCACCCCTTCGGCATCCTCGAGGTGGTAGGTCCGGACGCCCTTGCTCTGCGCCAACGCGGCCAGAGCGCAGGTGTTCGAGGAGTTGTAGCCGCCAATCACCAGCATCAAGTCGAGCGGCTCCTCCAGCAGTTGCTCGACGGCATCCTGGCGTTCCTGCGTGGCCGAGCAGATGGTGTCAAACGAGCGGAAGTGGTCGTCGGCCGCGGCCTCGCCGTAGGCCACGACCAGCGACTTCCGGAACTCGGCCGCAATGGCCAGCGACTCCCCGGAGAGCATTGTCGTTTGGTTGGCGACGCCGATCCGCTGCAGGTCGCGCGTGAAATCGAAGCCGGGGGAGCAGGCCTTCCCGAATCGCTCGGCGAGTGCCGCTGGATCGCCCTTCCCCTCGATCACGTCGCACACCATCCGGGCCTCGGCCATGTCGAACACCACCAGGTATTTCCCGCCCGGGTGTTTGGTCGCCTGCGACGCGGTCGCCTGGGTCTCCTCGTGGTAGTGCTTGCCGTGGATCACCGCCGTGAAGCCGTCGCGAGCATAACTGTCGACCCGCTTCCAGACGTTGAGCACCGAACCGCAGGTCGTGTCGACCAGGACGCAGCCGATCGCCCGCAAGCGCTGGAAATCCTTCATCGTCACGCCGAAGGCGGGGATCAGGACGACGTCTTCGGGGGTGATGCCAGAGAAGTCGAAGTCAACGCCCGGATCATGGCGGAGGAAGATGATCCCCATCGCCGCGAGCTTCTCGTTGACGTGGGGATTATGGATGATCTCGCCGACCAGGAAGATCCGTCGGTCAGGAAACTTCCGCCGCGTCTCGTAGGCGTAATCGACGGCGCGGTCCACGCCGTAGCAGAAGCCGAATTCCTGAGCCAGCCGGAACGTCAGCGGCCCGACTTGGAGTCGATTGCCGTTGGCGCGAATGGTCTCGACGATGCCGCTGGCGTAGTCCGCCGAGCGCTGGGCCTCGATCTCGCCCTTGAGGCCGAAACCGCGACGGAAGTAGGTGGATTCCATGGGACAAAGATAACGGCGACCAGCGAACGGCGGAGGCCGTTCGCCGCTCGATGCCTGCTACGGGCAGCCGACCGCGCGCGACTCGATCTTCAGGTTCCGAAAGGCCCCGGTGACGCTGATGGTGTCGAGCGACATCGGTGGCGCCATCCGGATGGTGAA
>JBBQJU010000115.1:0-8109 GCA_038326215.1 Gemmatimonadales bacterium
CTCCCCGCGAAGCGGGAGCGACTCGGCGTCGGCCAGTGACGTCGCGTGGAGCACCACCTGCGGATGGATCGTGGCGAGGAGGAACTGGTCCTGATTGTTCTTGCGGACATTCCCCGTGTGGGTGAGTCCGAAGAGATCGAGCTCGTCGTCGCGCGGACGCTCCGACTCGGTACTGGCGCGGAAGGCGGTGGTCATCCGCGCGGCCGGTCCATACCGCCGGAGACGATCCGCTTGAAGCGTTCATTGTTCTTGAGCGGCGTGAACATCGGGTCGGCCTTGAGGTAGCCGCGCGTCACGTACGACTGTCGGGTGAGCAGATCCTCGATCCCGTTCATTGCCTCGTCCTGCTCGCCGAGCGCGAGGTGCATCCGGATGGCCTGCAAGCGGACATACGACTCGTTGAGGCCGCTCCCCTTCGGGGCATCGGCAACGGCTTGCGTCATCTCCGTGTTCGCGTCGGCGCCACGGCCGACGTAGGCCAGGCTCACCGCATAGAGGGCCCGCAGCTGCGGGTCCTTGGGCGAGGCGTCGCTCTGCTGCTTGGCCACCGCGAGCGAGGAGTCGGCGTATGCCTTGGCGCGCGTGAGGTCACCCACCTGGAAGGCCGCGGTGGCAAGGGACTGCCCCCACCAGGCGATGTCGTTGTCGTAGGCGGCTGGTTTCATCCGGAAGAGAAGATCGCGCTCTGCGTCGCCGAGCACATAGGCGAGTTCCTGATAGCCGGCGAAGAAGGTGATCAGCTCCGAGGCCGGGACTCGCTTCAGCACGTCGGCCACCACCTGCTTCGCACCGGCCTCGTCGCCGGCACTCAGGTGGGCGAGGACCGCCCATTGGATCTGGTTGTAATCCGTCGGCTCCAGCGCGAGGAACTCGCCGGCGGTGACGACAGCATCCTCCGGTCGGCCGATGTAGATCTGTGCGCGCATCAGCTGGGTCAATACGCCACGGTTGCGCGGATCAATCTGTCTGGCCTTGGAGAGCTTCTCGAACATCTGTTGGTAGTTGCCGTCGGCCAGGTCGTATCCCGCGGAGGTGTTCAGTGCCCAGATGCTCTTCGGGTCGAGCGCGAGCGCCCGTTCCGTCTCCTGATGGGCGCGGGTCTGGTCGCGGGCGACGTTCTCGTAATAGTTGGAGGCGATCATGTGCGCACCTGACGAGTCAGGCGCCAACCGCACCAGACGATCGAGCGCTTCCTTCGCGCGTTTCGCGACCGCGGGGTCGCGGCTCCCGTCGCTGTACAAAGTCGACAGATTCAGCGCCAGCCCAGCCCATGCGCGCGTGAAGTTCGAATCGAGCGCGACCGCCTGTTCGTAGAAGGTCGCCCGGGCTCGCGCGCCTCCCGTGCCGATGATCCGCACGCCCTGCGCCTTCATGTAGAGATCGTAGGCTTCGGGGTTCTTGGTCAGCGTGCTGGCCAGTGCATCGGTGGCGGCCTTGCCGAGCACCGTGCCGAGGGCCGTGGTGACGCGGGTCGCGATCTGACCCTGAATGGTGAAGGCGTCGGCCATCGGCGCGTCGAAGGTGTCGCGCCAGGTCACCTTGCCGGTAGTCCCGTCCACCAATTCCGTGGCGACACGGACCTGCCGCGTGCCGTCGGCACCAGGTGCATAGCGCACCTTACCGCGGAGCACCTGATCGACGCGGAGTTCCTTGGCGATTTCCATGTCGGTCTTGGGCGAAGCGCGGTACTGGTCGGCGCTGGCTGAGGCGGTAATGGTGAGCTTGGGGACTTGGGCGAGCTTGTCGCGCAGTTCGGCGACGATGCCGTCGGCGAAATATGCGTCGTCGGCGGTGCCCTGGTTCTCGAACGGCAACACCGCGAGCGTCTTCTCGGCCGTGCTTGGCGCTGCAGCACCCTTGCCACCCAGCAACTTCGACCCGGCCACGCCGGCGGCGAGCAGCACCAGCGCGGCGATGGCGAGCTGCCAGGGCCGGACTCCACGGCTCGGTGCAGCCGCAATCACCTCGCCCGATGGCGTACGCACCTGATCCTCGGCCGCATTCAGCGCCGTGACCATTTCGGCGCCGGTGGCATACCGATCAGCGGCGGTCTTGGCGAGCGCCTTCATCACCGTCGTATTCACCGCCACCGGCAACGCCGAGCGGGTCTGATGCAGCGGCCGCGGGTTCTCGGTGAGCGACCTGGCGAGAATGGCCTGCACCGTCGGGCCAGTGAAGGGCGGCTCGCCGGCGAGCATCTCGTAGAGGACACAGCCGAGGGCGTAGATGTCGGTGCGACCATCGATGTCGGTCGCGCCGGTCGCCTGCTCGGGGCTCATGTACACCGGCGTGCCGATGGCGAGGCCGGTCTGCGTCAGCGCTTCGCCGCTGCTCTCCATGGCACGGGCGATGCCGAAGTCGGCGACAAGCGCATGCCCGGCGCTGAGGAGGATGTTGGCCGGCTTGATGTCGCGATGGACAATTCCGCGCGCGTGGGCGTAGGCGAGCGCTTCGGCGACTTCGCGCGCGAGTCGCAGTGCCTCGAGCGCCGGCATTTGCTTGTCGCGGGCCATCCGGTCGGGGAGCGACTCCCCTTCGACCAACGGCATGACGTAGTAAAGGAAGCCGTCAGCCTCCCCCGAGTCATAGACCGGCAGGATGTTCGGGTGCGAGAGCTTGGCGGCGATCTCGACTTCGCGGAGGAAGCGATCGGCGCCCATCGAGGCGGAGAGCTCCGGCCGCATCACCTTGATGGCGACCTGGCGACGGTGCTTGAGGTCTTCGGCGACGTAGACGGTGGCCATACCACCGCGACCGAGCTCGCGCTCGATGCGGTAACGGTCGGCTAATGCCGCTGTCAGACGGGCTGGTGCGCTCACGCGCCTCGCTCGGGTCTGGAGGGATGCAGTTGTGTCGGGAACTGGAGAAATCTACTGCCAGACGGGGGATGGCGGAACGGGATGGGGCGGGACTAGGCCTCCGTCAAATTGGGTAGCACGCCATCTGGGGTGCCGTAGTGGGGCACGATGCCCTGGTCGCTCAGTGGGCGATCCGCGGTCGGGGTGACGAACCGCTGGAGCACCGTCTCGTAGTACAGCGCGCCGAGTTCGTCCGCCGGTCGCGCCCGTACGAACGCCTCGGCCGTCTCAAGGGCGGCCAGCCAGATCGACTTGGCGGCCTGCAGGTCAAAGGGCTCCACCAGATGCAGGCGTGCGAAATCCTCGGGACGATAGCGTCCACGCCGCTTCAGTAACTCCAACAGCGACAAGGGGGTCAACCCAGGATCCTTGCCCACAGCCGCCCAGCAGAGCGGACCGAGTGGAAGGAGATGGGTGTGCACATCGAGGATGTCGACGAAGTCGCGCGGCTCATCACGACCTGCAAGGGCCAGCAATTTGTTGATGGCGAGGTCGATCGGGTGGAGGAGCCGCCCGCCCATCGGGGCTGGCTGCAACGGCATGAAGCGCCACGCCGAATCGTGGGCCCAGTCCACGCGGGTGGCCCCGTCGGTTCGGCGCACGATGGCCCGCACGAAACCGGGGAGGCTGACCTCCACCGCCACGTCGTATCCGGCCGCCTCGAGATGCGCCCGGTCGCTGGCGAAGGTCGTCGCGACGCGTTGCTCCGAGTCATGGAAGAAATCGAGGTCATCACTGTAGCGGATGGAATGCGGCGAGAAGTGCATCGCGGCCCCACCGGCGAGATAGCGCCCCTCGGATGGGGCAGTCGCCAGCTCCGCCAGCACGGCGCACTGGAATTCGGTTAGCGGCACAGCCGACTCCCGAGGTGCCATGCCTCACGGTCGCCGTGGGTCATCAACTGTTCCGCGACCCAGGGGACATCGCCAAGCCTGATGACGAGGTCGGGTCGCACCGACCAAAAGCACCGGGTACGATACCGGGCGAAGGCGCGACGCGCTTCGCGCACGCGCACCATGTTGCGGGCGGCGTCGGGGGCGAGGACCCTCCGACTGACCCGCCCGCCACGCGCGCCAATTTCGGCGAGGTACCGGGAAGTCTGCTTCATTCCGTTAACATAAGCGGCTTATGATATAAAATCAATATTGGTATGTGTTTAGAGCCATTTACATCGTGAAGGTGTCCGGACTCGCGCCCCCCCACCTCACGGGGTGCGCGGTGCACCCGCCCCGGCATTCCCGATCCCCGCCCCTGCGGCCGGCACGGTGTACGACCACGGCTGCGTCGGCAGCTTCCGCACCCGCGGGTAGATCTCGTCGAGCGTCCCGCCGTCGTGCAGTCGGCCATTGATCATCACCATCCCGACGGAGTTGCTGTTGCGGATGTTCACCAGCGGGTCGCGATCGAGCACGATCAGGTCGGCCATTTTGCCGACCTCGAGCGAGCCGATATCGGTGGCCAAGCCGATTGCCTCGGCCCCGACGATCGTCGCAGCGCGCAAGGCATCGTGCGTCGACAAGCCACCGCTCTGCAGCAGCCAGAGCTCCCAATGCATCCCCAGCCCCTGCAACTGCCCGTGGCTCCCGACCCCGATCTTGCCGCCGGCGGCCACGATCTGGGCCACGTCCTCGGCGTGCTGCCACATCGCGTACTCCTCACGCAAGGCAAAACCGGCCGGGCCCGGGGCGTTGCCGGTCCCCCGACGACGAATCTTCGAGGCGAGGTCGATCGGATGGGTGAAGTGCTGCAATTTGGCGTCGTTGACGAGATCTTCGGTCTGGTAGAACCACCCTTCGCCGAACGGGCCGCCGTACTCCACGATCAGCGTCGGTGAATTCGTGGTGCCCGTCGCCGCATACCACTCGAAGAGATCGCGGTACTTCGGCGTGATCGGCAGCGTGTGCTCGATCCCCGGATAGCCGTCGATGCCGTGGGTCATATTGAGCTTCTGGTCGAGCCCGCCTTCGGTGGTCGGCATGATGCCGAGTTCCTTCGCCGCCTGGATGATCCACTGCCGCTGCTGGCGGTTGCCACTCATGTACATCTTGAGCGTCTTGGTGTCGTAGTAGGTCGCGTACCGCTTCATGACCTCGCGGGCGTGGTCGAGGTCGCGCACGGCCTCGGCGGAGAAGACGCCGGGGCCCGTGGTGTAGATGCGTGGCCCGATCATCTCGCCGGTGGCGACACGATCGCCATAGCTGAGGAAATCGGTGGTCGCCGTCTGCGGATCGCGCGTGGTGGTGGTGCCGTAGGCCAGCGTCGCGAGATACTGCCAGGTCTGCGTGTTGTGAATCCCGGGCGTCAGCCACTGCGGGTGATAGTGCGTGTCCACCATCCCGGGCATGACCACCTTCCCGCTGACGTCGATGATGCGGGCGCCGGCAGGAATGGTCACCGAGCCGCGTGCGCCGATCGCCACAATGCGGTCGTCCTGCACCACGATGTCGGCGTTCTCGATGATCTCGTGGCCACGCATGGTGATCGCCTTGCCACCGCGCAATACCACCACACCCTTGGGTCGGTCACGCGTTGCGGCGATGACGATCCGCTGCTCGGCGGGTTGATAGCCCGGCTTGACCTTCTTGGTGGTGTCGGCCTTGGCGAGCGAGTCGGCGCGCGCGAGCGAATCCTTCTTGGTGGTGTCGGCCCGGAGCAGGGCGATGCGCTTGGCGTCGACGGCGAGCGAGTCGTCGACCTGTGCCCCACGGTCGAGGTCATAGGTCCAGACCGCGTTGGCGAGGCCCCAGTACACCCGGTGACCGTCGCCACTCCATGCGGGGAACTCGCCCCCGATCTGGTTCAGCTTGCGTACCGGTACCACGGCGTTGGCCGGCGCCGCGACCGAGACGGTCGGTGCGGTCGCCCCGGTCCGCGGGATGGTGACGACGTACATATCCATCCCGACCATGGCGAGCGCACGATCACCCGTGGGCGCCATGAGGATCAGTGATGCGGAGGGCGGTGTTGGGTTGCTTTCGAGATCGTCGTCGCCGTCCCAATGGGACTGCATCGGTGTTCCCGCCGCGGCATCATAGGCCTTCGGTGCGCGCGGCGCCGCCGGGCGCGCGGCGCGGCCACCCACCAACCGCGCCGACTGCGCGTCGAGGGAGGCATCGAGGGTCATCCCGCCGCCGGCGCCCGGCGGCATCGGGCCGGTGACCTTGAGGTGCGACTTCAAGTCGGTGCCGTCCCAGCGGAAGGAGACGAGTCCCTCGCCGCCGCCATAGGCAAAAATCCGGTCGCGATCGGCGGTGAAGTGCGGATTGCCGAGTCCGCTGGTTGGCATGATGACGGTGGCGGCCCCCCCGGCGGCGGGGAACCAGACGAACTCGGCGGCCGTCGGCCCGAAGAAGGCGCCGCCCGCCTCCTGCATCTCGCGTGCTGCCGCGCGCGTCGCCACAATGCGGTCGCCGCCTGGAGACCAGGCGAGATCGGTGAAGTAGCCGCCTTCGACGATCCGCTGCATCGTCCACGTCCCGCGCGCCCCAAGCGTTGCGCGCATGATGCCACCACCGGTGGCGTCGGTCCAGGTCGTCCACGCGAGCGAGCGCGAATCGGCCGACCACGCCGGCATGAACTCACCGACCGTCGCCGTGCTCACGCGCTGCGGCGTACCGCTCGGCAGCGCCATGACGTAGATCTTGCCCAACGACGAGAAGGCGAGCTTGGTGCCATCGGGCGATGGGGCGAGGTCGCGCACCTGATGGGCCGTGAACGTCGTGGAGGTGTCCACGCGATAGGCAAACTTCACCTCCGGTCCCATCTCCAGCTTGACCTCGGCCTCGAACGGCACCTTGGTGGCCGTGCTGCCGTCCACCGGCACACGCCAGATCCCGCCGCCATACGAGACGATCACTGTGCGCGAATCGGGCGTGAACGAGAAGCCGGGATAGGCATCCATTGGCGCCCGCGACTCGGTGTCATCACGCTGCACCGGATAGGCGAGCCACGATTCTTCCTGCGTCTCGAGGTTGCGGAGCCGCAACCCGGTCTTGGTCTCGAAACGTGTGGCATAGACCAGATACTTCCCGTCGGGCGAGAGCGTCGGGCGGAACGCCGAGCCGAAGCGGGTCGACATCTGCGCGGTGCGGCCGTTGTCGCGGTTCCAGGTGTAGAGCTGGTATTGCGGGCCGACGCTGTTGTACTGCCAGTCGCCGGTGCGTGCGGCGAACCAGAGAAAACGCGGATCGTTGCCGTAGGCGGCGCCGAGCATCTTGAGCGTTGCCGGCGGTGCCGGTTGCGCGGTGAGCGGTACGCCGCTGCCGCCTTTGACGTGGTACATCCAGAGCTTGGCGGCACCGAAGGTCGGCCCTGAGCGTGAGGCCACCACGTACTCGCCATCGGGCGTCCACTCGGGGGAGACGTAGAGGTTGTTGTTCCCCTTGGTCAGCTGGGTGGTGTCCTTGCCGTCGAGCGACAGGAGCCAGAGGTTTTCGCCACCGCTCCGGTCGGAGACGAAGACGATCCGCTTGCCGTCGGGCGAGAAGCGGGGCTGGACGTCATACGCCATGCCGCTGGTGATCCGTGTCGCCTTGCCGCCGGCGATCGGCAATGTGTAGAGGTCACCGAGCAGGTCAAAGACAATCGTCTGACCATCAGGGGACACATCCAGCGAGAGCCAGGTGCCTTCGGTGGTCGTGAAGGTGTGGGTTCGTGCCGTCTTGAGTGGCAGGGTCACGGCCGCGGTCGTGCCGCTTCCTGCGGCCGCCTGCGCCTCGAGGGACGCGGGGACCGTCGCGACGAAGACGACGACGGCGGCGAGTGTGCAAGCGACGCGAGGAGTCATGGGCCTTGGGGGCGAGGGGTGGATGCGTTCAGCGCTTCAACCGCGCCTGCAAATCGGCGAACCAATGCTGCACCATGATGATCGACGGCTTGTCGCCGGTGGCGCCGCTCGACAGTTGCCGCATGATGATGAAGTCCTTCCCGTCCGCCGTCACGGCGAAGGACTGGTGGACGACATCGAGATTGTATCCCCGGATGTCGAACAGCGGACGCAACTCCACCACCTCGAAGCCGGCGGTGGTGCGCAGGGACGCGGACACCATCCGGTTGGCGTTGTCGATGAAGAAGAGTTCCTTCCCATCTGGTGACCACGCGGGGGACGACCCACCGCCATTCGAGACCTGCCATCGCCCAGTCGAGGTGGCGGGGAAGGGGCGCACGTACACTTCATTCCCGCCGGATTCGTCGGAGATGTAGGCGAGCCAGCGACCATCCGCCGAGATGGCGGGCTGCATCTCGGTGAACT
>JBBQJU010000116.1:0-8046 GCA_038326215.1 Gemmatimonadales bacterium
CGTTGTTGCTCGCCCTGCGCACTCGCGGCGAGAGCGCCGAAGAGATCGCCGGGGCCGTCCGCGCCCTGCGCGGTGCCATGCGCCGCGTCCACCACGCCACCCCCGATGCCCTGGTGGACACCTGCGGGACTGGGGGAGGGAAGGTCACCACCCTGAACCTCTCGACCGCCGCCGCCTTCGTCGCTGCCGGGGCAGGGGTGCCGGTGGCCAAGCACGGCAACCGCTCCTTCACCTCCAAATCCGGCTCGGCCGATGTGCTCGAGGCGTTGGGGATTGGCGTCGAGTTGACCCCGGAGCGTGCCGCAGCGGTCCTGGCGTCCACCGGGATCGTCTTTCTCTACGCGCCGAGTTTCCACCCCGCCATGCGCCACGTGGCGCCGGTGCGCCGGGAATTGGGGGTGCCCACCCTGATGAACTTGGTCGGCCCACTCGCCAACCCGGCGCTGGCCGGACGCCAGGTGGTCGGCGTCGCCGACATCGACCGTGCCCCACGAATGGCGGGGGCGTTGGCGCGGCTCGGTTCGGTGCATGCCATGGTGGTGCACGCCGACATCGGGATGGATGAAATCGCACCGATGGGCGAGAGCTCAGTCTGGGAAGTGCGGGACGGTGGCGTGCGGGAGTGGCGACTCGATCCGGCTCGCTTCGGACTCGCGGTGCCGACTCTCGATGGGCTGGACGGTGGGACGCCCGCGGAGAATGCCGACGTGATCCGCCGGCTGCTCGAGGGGGCCCCGACGGCAGCGGCGGTCGAGTCAGCCGTGGTGGTGAACGCCGCCGCGGCGATCTATGTCAGCGGGGTGGTGGGGACGCTGGACGCCGCGGTGGACGCGGCTCGCACCGCGCTCCGGGAACGCCGCGGTGCGGAGCGCCTGGCGGCGCTCCAGGCCGCGACGCGCTAGAACTTCCGGATGACGCCGACCACGATGCCCTGAATGAGGACGTCGTCTTCCTGGTACCGGAGTGGCCGCATCGCGGTGTTCGCTGGTTGCAGTCGGATCCAACCGCCCGGTTCGCGGTAGAAGCGTTTGACGGTTGCTTCGTTGCCGTTCACGAGGGCGATGACCATCTCGCCGTTGTCGGCCGAGTTCCGACCGTTGACGACAACGAGATCGCCATCACAGATCTGCTCGTCGATCATCGATTCGCCACGCACCCGCAGGGCGTAATTCGGGCCGCGGCGGGGCAGCATGACATCGGGGACCTGCACCACCTCGCCGCTCATCATCGATTCGATCGGGTAGCCGGCGGCGACGGAGCCGAGCAACGGGATGTCGGTGGCCCCGGAGCTCCCCCGCGGTGGGAGGACCTCGATAGCCCGACTCTCGTTGTAGTTGCGGCGGATGTAGCCTTTCCGCTGGAGCGTGGTGAGATGCTCGTGGACGGTCGCCAGCGATTGGTAGTTGAACTTCTCGGCGATCTCCTCAAAGGACGGGGCATACCCCTGCTGGGTAATCGCCTCGGAGAGGAAGTCGAGCATCTTGCGTTGCTTAGGCGTCAGCGGTGAGAGCGTCATCGGGGCCTCGGAGCTGTCCATGGCGAAGAGAAACCGAACCAACCATACCCGAAGGGACCCCGAACGGCAAGATGCCAGTCCTCGACACGATCATCGCCACGACCCGCGCTACCCTGCCAGCCCTCCGGGCGCGTCAGGCCGAGCTTGAGCACGCCGCGGCCTTCGCCCCGGCGGTGCCGTCTTTCGTGCAGTCCCTCCGCCGTCCATCGGTCGCCCTGATCGCCGAAGTGAAGCGGCGATCGCCGTCTGCCGGGGCCATCAATGCCGACCTCGACCCCGCGGCGCTGGCGCAGGCTTATGCCGCCGGCGGGGCCGCCGCGATCTCGGTCCTGACCGACGGGCCGTTCTTTGGGGGCACGCTGGCCGATCTCGAGGCGGTCACGCGCGCCGTGGTGGTCCCGGCGCTCCGGAAGGATTTCATTCTCGATCGCTGCCAACTGCTGGAGGCCCGTGCTTCAGGCGCCTCTGCCGTGCTCCTGATCGTCCGCGTCCTCGAGGACGCCACCCTCCGGGCACTGCACCGGGCGGCCGAGGATCTCGGGCTCGGCGTGCTGGTCGAGACGCATACGGCCGATGAAATCACCAGGGCCATCGATGCAGGCGCCGAGGTGATCGGCGTGAACGCCCGAGATCTTGACGACTTCTCGATCAATCGTGAGGCGGCATGGCAACTGCTCCGCCGTGTCCCACCGTCATTGATCGCCGTCGCGGAGAGCGGGATGTCCTCGCCCGCCGACGTCACCGTCGCCGCGACGGCTGGGGCGGACGCGGTGTTGATCGGCGGCGCCCTCGCCGCGCACGGCACACCGGAACAGGCCGCGCGCGACGTGGCGGGGATCATGCGCCGTGGCCGTTGACGCCAAGATCTGTGGCCTGACCCGTCCCGAGGACGCGGCGCTTGCCGCGGCACACGGCGCGAGTCGGCTCGGCGTGATCTTCGCTGGTGGCCCTCGGCAGCGGACGCCTGCGGAGGCGCGGGAGTTGGTCGCGGCGGCAGGAGGGGTCCCGGTGGTGGGGGTGTTCGGACTCCAGAGCGTCGAGGAGATCCTCGCCATCGCCGGTGCCGCTCGGCTCGCCGGGGCGCAGTTGCATGGGCCGTCCTCCGTCGAGGTGGCAAGGCGGCTGCGCGCCGAAGGGCTTGAAGTGTGGCGGGTCGCACGGGTGCCGACCGAGGGGCATGGTGCACTGGCCGCCCTCGCCGAGGAGGCCGATCTGGTGCTGCTGGAGCCTGGGCTCGTTGGGGAGTCGGTGGCATCCGGCGGACGCGGGGTGGCGATCGCTCTCCCCGAGGCGAGGGAGGCCCGGCGGCAGCTACCTCCGGGGGTCCGCGCTGGGTTGGCGGGAGGGCTGACCCCCGAGTCACTCGCCGAGGCCATCCGTCTCGTCGGCCCCGACCTCGTCGATGTAAGTTCCGGTGTTGAACGTGCCCCCGGGATCAAGGATTCCGTGCGGCTGATTCGTTTTCTGGAGATCGCGCGTGACGCTTACCCTGCCGCCTGAATCCTCGGTCGCCGGTCGCTTCGGACCATATGGTGGACGCTATGTGCCCGAGACACTGGTCGCCGCACTCGACGACCTGGCCGCCCTGTACGACGGGGTGCGGCATGATCCCTCCTTCTGGGCGGAATATCAGGCCTTGCTGGAGGAGATCGTCGGCCGACCGTCACGGTTGACCGACGCCCCGCGGTTCAGCGAGGCGTCCGGCGTGCGCGTCCTCCTGAAGCGCGAGGACCTCAACCACACCGGCGCGCACAAGATCAACAACACCATTGGCCAGGCCTTGCTCGCACTCCGGATGGGGAAGCGTCGCATCATCGCCGAGACCGGGGCGGGGCAGCACGGCGTCGCGACGGCAACGATCTGCGCCCGATTCGGACTCGAGTGCGTCGTCTACATGGGCGAGGAGGATGTCGCCCGACAGAACCTGAACGTCTACCGGATGCAGTTGCTCGGTGCGACCGTCGTGCCGGTGACGTCCGGCACCCGCACGCTCAAGGATGCGACCAACGAGGCCCTCCGCGACTGGGTGACCAACGTGCCCACGACGCACTACATCATCGGCTCCGTGGTCGGTCCCGATCCCTTCCCGCGCATGGTGCGCGATTTCCAGTCCGTGATCGGGCAGGAATCCCGTGCCCAGGTGCTGGCGAAGCTCGGGCGCCTGCCGAGCACGGTGGTGGCCTGCGTCGGCGGCGGGTCGAACGCCATGGGGATGTTCGCCGGCTTCCTCGACGATGCGGACGTCGCGCTTGTCGGCGTCGAGGCGGCGGGTGAGGGGATCGCGAGCGGGCATCACAGTGCGACGCTCTCCGCCGGTCGGCCCGGCGTGTTGCATGGCACGCTGTCCTACCTGTTGCAGGACGCGGATGGGCAGGTCTCGCCGGCGCATTCGGTGTCGGCCGGCCTCGACTATCCGGGCGTCGGGCCTGAGCACAGCTACCTGCGCGACACCCGCCGCGTGGCCTACCACGCCATCGGGGATGACGAGGCGTTAGCGGCCTTTCAATCGTTCACGCGGATGGAAGGCATCATCCCGGCCCTTGAGACGGCGCACGCCATCGCCTGGATTCAGGCGCAGCGCGGGCAGTGGCAGGACGACGACCTCGTCCTGCTCTGCCTCAGCGGGCGCGGCGACAAGGACGTGGCGCACGTCGCCTCGCTGCTGGCGGCGCGCGGGTGACATCGCCGACCGTCGCTCCGCCGGCTCCGGCCGACGTGCGGGTGGTCGAGGAATTGTTGCGTGCACTCGCGAAGGGCCAGCGCGCGCTGCAGATGTACCTCCCCAACAATCCGGTCTACCAGCGCTCCGTCGATCAGGTCGCGGAGGCGTTCGCGCCGGTGTGGGGAGTGACCGGGCGTCTGGTGCTCGACCTGCAGGATGGCGAGTTGCAATGGGATGGCGTGGCGCTCCAGTACGGCGCCGCGCGCGGGGAGGGCTTCGCCGCCCAACTGCATCAGGACGGGCTCCGTCGACTGATCCTCCTGCCCGGTGTCGAGTCGGAGGAGATCACCCGCTTTCTCGCCGTGATGAACCGTGCCCGCCTGCTGCCGAAGGACGCAAGCGATGATCTGCTCACGCTGCTCTGGGAGCAGCAGTTCGTGCTGATCGCCTACACCTTCGTCGAGGCGCTCAGTGACGGCGTCGAGTTCCTGCAGTCGGGCGGGTCGCCGGACGCCACGCAGGACCCCGCGGCGATACGCAACAAGGTCGAGCAGGATCCCGGCGGAGCGGTGGCCCCGGCGGAGCTGGACGTGGCGCCCTTCTTCCTCGACGAGGCGGAACTGCGTCTGATGCAGAGCGAACTCGAGGAGGAGTATCGTCGCGACATTCGCTCGGCGGCGATCGATGCGCTCCTCGACATTCTCGAGGGGCAGCGTCCCCCCGAGGTGCGACGCGAGGTCGTGGCCTTGCTCGAGGATGTCCTGCCCTCGCAGCTGGCCGTCGGGGGCTTCCGCGCCGTGGCGCGGATCCTTCGGGAGCTGCGGGTGATCGCGGTCCGTGCGGCCGGACTCGAGCAATCGTTGCACGACGCCATCCTCTCCTTCGAGGAGCGGCTCTCGCAGCCCGACATTCTGGAGCAGCTCTTCCGCACGCTCGAGGATCCGGCGACCCGACCTGCCGAAGACGAGATCGGCGAAGTGTTGCGCGAGCTCAAGCCCGGCGCACTCCCCATCGTCCTGGCCCATCTGGGGCGGAGCATCGCACCGGATATTCGCCGTGCGCTGCTACCGAGCGTGGAACAGCTGGCGCGCAGTCGGCCGCAAGCCCTCCAGGAGGTACTCGACGCCGGGAGCAGTGATGCCATTGAGCCGGCGATCGACCTCGTGGCCCGCCTCGGCCTGACGGCGCTGGCGCCGTCGGTCGCCGCGCGACTGGCGGACGGCACGATCGGCGTGCGCGTCGCAGCACTCAACGCGCTCGGCGGCTTCGGCACGCCCTCGGCGATATCGGCGATCGAAGCCATGCTCACGGACGAGGAACGGACCGTGCGGCAGACGGCCCTGGCGATCCTGCTGGCACGCGGGGGATCCGGCGGCACGCTCGCGAAACTCGAGTCACTGCTCTTTGCGGGCAAGGACCAGGACTGGGAACGGAGCGAACGCCGCACGCTCTTCGAGGCGTACGGCCAGCTGGCCGGCCCGTCAGCCATTGCCCGGCTGCGTGACCTGCTCTCCCCACGTGGCTTGCTGCGCCGCAAGGAGCTGCCAGACGTTCGCGCCTGTGCCATCTTCGCGCTGGCGAAAATTCGCACGTTCGACGCCCGCCTCGTGGTCGATCAGTACACCGCCGACAAGGAGGCGATCGTGCGTAGCGCTGCGAACGCCGTCCTCCGGGACTGGCTCGCGTGACCGACACCTCCCGCGACGACGCCCAACTCCGGACGTCCGGACGCGCGCTGCTGGTCGCGATCCACGGCGCCGGGCGCGCCCTCAAACTCTATCCGGTCGAGAACGTGGCGGTGCAGCGGTCTCTCGACGACCTCCAGGCGACGGGCGAGAGCCTGCTTCGGCTTGAGGGAGCGATCGACATCCGCCTCAGTGGCGACGTGATCTTCGTCAATCAGACGCGCCTGCGCCTCGGACTCGACAATTTCGCCGCCTTCAGCGGTTTCGTCGGGCTGATGCACAGCTGCGGCATCGGGGTGCTCCGAGTCGAGGATGGCGTCACGCGGCGCGAGTGGCAGGCGTGGTTGTCCATTCTGGGAGCACTGCCGGCGGCCGATGATCCGCTCGAGCGGATGGACCAGCTCCGTCAGCGCATGCAGCAGGCCGACATCACCTGTCTCATGGTCGAGACGGGTGGCAGTGACGGCGAGGATGGGTCGCAGGCGGATGACACGCTGGAACGTGCGAAGCGCACGTATGCCCATGGGGTGACCGTGGCGCGGGATGTGGTGTCCGGTGTGCGCATGGGGCGGACGCCGAGCGTGCGACGACTCAAGCGGGCAATCCAGTTGATCGTCGATCAAGTGCTGGAGAACGAGCTCTCCATCGCCGGCCTCACGACCCTGCGCGACTACGACGAGTACACCTTCACCCACTGCGTGAATGTCTGCATCTTCTCGGTCGCACTCGGGAAGCGGCTGGGTCTTGATCGTCGGCAGTTGTATGACCTCGGCCTCGCGGCGCTGCTCCACGACATCGGCAAGTCGCGCCTCGACATCCAGATCGTGAACAAGGACTCCGCCCTGGATGACCAGGAATGGCGGCAGATGCAGGCCCATCCCTGGCTCGGGACCCTGACGCTCTTCAAGATGCGCGAGGGGGAGGAGTTGCCCTACCGCGCGATCCTCGCGGCACACGAACACCACATGAAGGTGGATCTCAGCGGCTACCCCCGCCCGATCCGCCCGCGGCGACTCGGCCTCTTTTCCCGGCTGGTGGCGGTGGCCGACGGCTACGACGCGGCGACCACGCGCCGCGCCTATCAGACCGAGCCGTTGGAGCCCGAGGCCGTGCTTCGCGAGATGTGGCTCAATGCCAGTCGCGGCTATGACCTCACGCTGGTCAAGGCGCTGATCAACATGTTGGGGATCTACCCCGTTGGGAGTTGCGTCATTCTCGATACCTACGAAGTCGCGATCGTCGCCGGCATCGGGCCCGATCCCGAGCAGCTCAATCGACCGGTGGTGCGTATTGCCATCGACGCGGGTGGCGGCCTGGTGCCGGCCCCTGGCCAGTTGGCTGACCTGTCCGTGCCTGGTCCCGACGGGACCTATCCTCGCAGCATCATGAAAGTGACTTCCCCGGACCGCTATGGACTCGTTGTCGGTGATTTCTTTGTCTGAGTCCGCGCTCGATCGCACCTGGGCCGAGCTGCGCCGCGAGGGCCGAACTGGTCTGGTGCCCTACCTGACCGCCGGCTTCCCGTCGCTTCCCGATTCCCTCGCGGCGCTCCAGGCCGCCGATGCGCATTCCGACGTGATCGAGGTCGGCGTACCGTTCTCCGATCCGCTGGCCGACGGGCCCACGATCCAGGCCTCGACGTTCCGCGCCCTTGCACAAGGGATGACGCTTCCGAAGACGCTCGACCTGATCGCCCGCGCGCAGCTGCGCGCACCGGTCGTGCTGTTCTCTTACCTGAATCCGGTGCTGCAGTACGGCGTCGACGCGCTGGTGCGCGATGCGGCGAGTGCCGGTGTCTCCGGGTTGCTGCTCACCGATCTTCCCGCCGGCGCCGATGAGGCGCTCGAGGGCGTGGTGCAGCGATCGCCGCTCGACCTGATCCGTCTGGTCGCCCCGACGTCCTCAACGGCCCGTATCGCCACCGCCGTGCGCGGGGGACAGGGTTTCGTCTACCTGATCGCGCGGCTCGGCGTCACGGGCGCTTCGCGGGACCTGGCGGCGGGGCTGGCGGACTCTGTGGCCTCGGTACGCGCCGCGACCGCGTTGCCGATCGCCGTCGGCTTCGGCATCTCCACACCCGAGCAGGCTCGTGCCGTCGGTGGGCTTGCCGACGGCGTCGTCGTCGGCAGCGCGTTGGTCGACATCCTCGGTCGTGAGGGTGTCAGCGCGGCGGATCGATTCCT
>JBBQJU010000117.1:0-8022 GCA_038326215.1 Gemmatimonadales bacterium
TCGTCACGCAGCGCGTCGCGCGTGTCGAGCGAGTACTGCGTGATCAGGCGGAGTTGCATCGCCCGGGAAAGCTGATATTCAATCCGGTTGACCAGCACATCCTGTCGCAGGACGCGGCTGCGATCGCTCGCGCGGTAGACACGGTTCTCGTTGACCGAGAAGCCGAGCCGGAGCTGGTCGTTGGGGCGGATGTTCATTCCGACATTCGTGGTGAACAGGCGTGCCGATGACCACTCGGCGTAGTTCTCGTCATTCAGCCCCAGGAGCGTGAAGCCGCTGAAATCAAAGTGCTTCCACCCCGGCGTGTTGACCTGGAAGACGTAGTCGCGGTTCGGCAGTCGCTGGCCACCGCCGGTAAACGGCGTGGTGGTGCCGTTCGGCTGCTGGACATAGACGCCGCGATAGATCGTCGAGTCGTACCCGAAGGTCTCGAGGAAGTACGACACCCCGACATTCCAGCCACCCTTGAGCCGGGTGGTGGTGTTGAAGTGCAGGTAGCGATTCAGGATCTCGCCGCCGTGCACGAAGTTGTCATACTTCCAGGCGCCCTGCACGCTCATGGCGCCGGTCACCGACTCCACCGTCTTGCGGCCCAGCAGCCAGGTATAGCTGTGGTCGATGACGGCGTTCACCAGGTCGCGCTGGCCGATCAACCCCGAGCGCGTGATGAAATCGCCTGGGACGCCGCTGACGGAGTAGTTCATCCGGAGGTTGCGCCCGGCCCGTCGGAAACCGGCACTCCAGATCGGTGCACTGGTGACCACGCCGTTCCGGCTGTCGCGGGCGAACGCCGTGTTCCAGGTCACCGAGTTGATCTTCTTGATCACCAGTCGCCCGTCGATGCCGAGCACCCGATTGCTGGCGTCGCCATCACGCTGTTCAGTCCAGAGCGCGGCGATCCGCGAGCCGGGGCCGAGGTCGTGCGAGGCGCGCACGATCCCGTAGATCGGGTGGCTGTCGAAGGTCGAGCCAGCCTGATTGTCCACCGCTGTCATCACGCCGATCTGGTTGTTGCCGACCTTCCCCGTCAGCTTCGTTGCGAAGACCGGCTGCACGATCCGGCGGGTGTAGATCAGGCCGGACGGGGCGTCGAACTGCTCGACGCCATCGAGGAAGAACGGCCGCCGCTCGGGATAGCGCACCGCCTGACGCGGATCGAAGGCGAACTGGGTGACATCGCTTTCGACCTGCGAGAAGTCGGGGTGGGCCGTGGCGCCGAGGGTCAGGTTCGGCGTCACGCCGTAGCGCAGGTCGCCGCCGAATTCCGGGGTCCCGCCACCGTAGTCGAAGCGGCCGCTCCCCGACGGCGGCGCACCGGTCACCCGAGACGTCACGGTCGGAATGAGGTCGAGCACGTGCCCCGCGTCGAGATCAATCAGCCCCTCGAGCCGCCCCGACTGCGCGAGGAACGACGACGCGGCCAGCTTCGCCGAGGTCCAGCTCTGTTCCTGCCCGCTGCGCTGCACCTTGCGAAGGAGGTTGATCCCCCACGTCTGGGTCTTGCTTCCCTGAATCCGGATGCTCTGAAAGGGGATCCGCATCTCGACCACATAGCCGTCCGCCGTCAAGGCGCCCTTCGACGTCCAGACGAAATCCTGCGACAGGTCAGGCGACTGCCGGGTCGAGGCGCCGCACCCCATCATCCCGCAGGAGACGCCGCCACTTTCATTCAGGGCGCCGTCCGCCTGCACGCCGAGCGGATTCACTGCGAAGTACGAGGCTTGACGACCATCGTTGAAGGTCGAGAGGAAGAGCTGGATCTGGTCGTCACTGCCGATGCGATCCCGCTGCGCCAGCGTCGCCCGCACGCTGCCAGCCGGCGCGAAGGCCCGCACGCCGATGTAGAGCGCGGTGGGGGAGTACCAGACCAGCACTTCGGTCGAATCGGGGGCCGCGACGCCGTCGACCGGCGTGAATTGCGAGAAGCCCGTCAGCAACGCCGCCTGCCGCCACATCGGTTCGTCAAGCACGCCGTCCACCGTGACGACCCCTGGCAGCCGCGGTGGCTTCACCGCCGTCTGGCCGGCACGCCCCGAGTGCACTCGAGGATCGGGATCGGGATCGGGGAGCCCGGACCCCACGAGGGTGGCAGCGGTCAGCACAGTCGCGAGCTGGAGCATCGGGGGTCCGGGGGGAAGGGAGCGAACGGCGAGCGGCGAACGGCGAACGGCGAGCGGCGAGCGGCGAACGGGGGCAGTACGCCGCCGCACGGAGTCGGGTTTCGGCTGGCCACCGGCACGAAAGTTATCATTCTAGTCTCCGCGCGTCTGCCAATGCCCTCTGAACGGGATGCCCGATGCCCTTCCTTCGACGCACCGCCGCCCTACTGCTCCTCGTTGCCGCCCCGCTCGCTGGCCAGGGCCAATGGCCAGCCGTCAAGCGCGACAAGGCCCTGGAAGCCAAGCTGCAAGCGCTTGCCAACGCGGTGCAGGGCGATGTCGGCATCTATGTTCGCCACCTGAGGAGCGGTCGGGGGGCGGTGCTCCGGGCCGACGAACTCTTCCCCACGGCCTCCATGATCAAGGTGCCGATCCTGGTCACCCTCTTCGACCAGATGGAGCACGGTGCCCTGCGCTTTGACACGACGCTGACATGGCGCGACTCGCTCCGCTACAACGGCGAGGACGATCTCTTCGACAAGCTGCGCGATGGGGCGACGGTCCCCCTCTCGCAGGTGGCCCTGTTGATGATCACGACCTCGGACAACGCTGCGTCGCTTTGGCTGCAGTCCCTGGTCGGCGGAGGCGCCGTCATCAATAGTTGGCTGGCCGCGAACGGCTTCGATTCGACGCGAGTGAACTCGCGGACCCCAGGCCGCCAGGCGAACCGCACCGCGATGGGGTGGGGGCAGACGACGCCGCGTGAGATGGCCGAGCTGATCGTGCGCATCCGCGAGGGGAAGGCGGTATCACCGGCCGCGGCCGCGGAGATGTATCGCCACCTGACGCGGATCTATTACACCGGCGAGGCACTCTCCGCCCTCCCGCCGTGGGTGCAGGCGGCATCGAAGCAGGGGGCCGTTGATCGATCGCGATCAGAGGTGGTGCTCGTCAACGCGCCGTCCGGCGACTACGTCTTCAGCGTCATCACCCGCAACCAGCAGGACACCACCTACGCCAGCGAGAATCAGGGGTATGTCCTGCTGCGGAAGGTGTCCGCCCTCCTCTGGCAGACCTTCGAACCGAAGCATCCGTGGACTCCATCCAAGGATGGAGAGCGTTTCAAGCCGCACTGAGGCGGTGTGTGCGATTGCGCGACTGAGGCGTGTTCTCTGGTAGTACCGCCGCCCAACGCGGCGGGACCTTCACCAGGAGCACCTGCATGCGTTCCACCCTATTCGCCGCCCTGCTCGCCATCGCCGTGCCGACCCTTGCCTCGGCCCAAGGCGGTTCGTTCGAAACGACCCTCGGCGGCGGCGCCACCATCCCGCTCGGTACCAGCGCCGATCTCTACCAGACCGGCTTCCATGGCGCCGTCAGCGTCGGCTACCGGCAGCTCAATTCCAAGCTGGTGTACAAGCTGCACGCCTCCCTGCATCGGCTGAATCAGGACGCCTTCACGAACGCGCACGCCAACATCTTCGCCGCCTTCGCCCGCGCGGACTATGACATCTCCCCGATGGCCTACGCGCTCGGCGGCGTCGGTATCGTGCGCAACGAAAACCAGACCCTCGTCAGCGGCGTCCGCTTTACCAATACCAATTCCGATCCGGCGATGACAGCCGGCCTCGGCGTCCGGTTCGGTGAGAACTTCTTCGCCGAAGGACGGGTGATGTACGGCTTCGGCACCCCGAAGTCGACGCTGATTCCGATCACCGTCGGCCTGCGCTTTTAGTGGATTGCACCCTGGCGTGCGCTCCGGCGCACGTCAGGGTGGGGTGCTCAGTGCCGCCGCTTCGCCCCCCTGACCGGGGGCGCGGTGAGCGGATCGTCCGGCCAGTGATGCTTGGGATATCGCCCCCGCAGATCCTTTCGCACGTCGAAGTATCCCGTCGCCCAGAAGCTCGCCAGATCCCGCGTCACCTGCATCGGTCGATGCGCCGGTGAGAGCAGGTGCATCGTGAGCGGCACCGCCCCATCGCCGACGCGCGGCGTTTCCCGCCATCCGAAGACTTCCTGGAGCCGCACCGCGAGTACCGGGGCGGCCGGATCGGCGTAGTCCAACCGGATCCGCGACCCCGTCGGCACTTCGACGTGCTCTGGTGCCAGCTCGTCAAGCCGTCGTCGCTGCTCCCAATCAAGGTGATCGAGGAGCGCGCCCATCAGATCCACACGGGCGATGGCCTCGAGCTTTCGGACGCCGGTGAGTTTGGGCCCGAGCCACTCGGGCAACGTCGCGAGCAAGGCCTCGTCGCCGACATCCGGCCAGCGCGCATCCAGGAGGTGCAGAAAGCGCAGCCGCTCGCGCAGCTGGGTGGCACTGACCGACCACGGCAACGCCCCCACGCCTCGCGCCGCGATCGCGCGCAGCAATGCCCCGCGCACCGCCTCGGCATCGACCTGCAGCAACGGCTGCTCCCGGAGCACCAGCGCACCAAGCCGATGCTGTCGCCGGGCGACCACCGCGTCACTCGCATCGTCCCAGATCACTTCATCGACGACCGCGACCTGTTCACTCGCGTGCACCAGCAATTCGTCGAGATCGAGTGCGGCCGCCAGACGGATCTGTCCCTCGCGTCCGACATCCTCGATCATCGCGATCGCCAGCCACGCCTCGTGCGCCAGCGGATCGGTCACCGGCAGCGTGGCACCGCGCCCATTGCGCAGCAGGAAGCGGCCGGGGCCGCCGCGTTGCCGCGCGACCCGCTCGGGGTAGGCCAGCGCGAGCAGCACGCCATCGGACCACGCCGCATCCTCGCCGGGTGCACTGCCCACGCGCTGCCGCCAGGTGGCCGCCGTGGTGCGGACGCGTTCGAGTGCCCCGCGATCCACCGTCGCGCCGAGGGTACCGGCGCCCTCATTGCTGCGGCGGTCGAGCACGTCGAGTCGCAACGCCAGATCCGCCGGCGGCGGGCCCATCGTCCCGCGCAACGGATCCTTCTCGTCGAGCAACGCCACCAGCGCGGCCGCACGTGCCAGCGTAGCGCGGCCGCCCGCACGCGCCCGCACCAACAGGTGCGCCAATCGGGGATGGGTGCCGAGGGTGGCCATCGCCTGGCCGTGCGGCGTCAACGCGCCGGCGCCATCGAGCGCGCCGAGCAGCGTGAGCAGCTCGCGGGCCTGCGCGAACGCCGCGGCCGGCGGCGGATCAAGCCAGCGCAACGCGGTCGGATCGGGGAATCCCGCCGCTGCGAGGTCGAGGGCGAGTGGCGCAAGATCGCTGTCGAGCATCTCGGCGCGCGTCTGTGGCACCAGCCCCGCCTCCTCGCCCACACTCCAGCAGCGGAGGCAGATACCCGGCATCACACGCCCGGCACGGCCGCGCCGCTGATCGGCCGACGCGCGCGAGACCCGCACCGTTTCGAGATGGCTCATCCCGGTTCGCGGCGAGAAGCGCGGGATCCGCATCATCCCGCCATCGACCACGACCCGGATCCCTTCGATCGTGAGCGAGGTCTCGGCGATCGATGTCGCCAGCACCACCTTTCGGCAGCCGGGAGGCGCGGCGGCGATCGCGGCATCCTGCGCACTCCCTTCCATCATCCCGTAGAGCGGATGCACACTCACATCGCTCGGCAGTGCGCTACCCCGCAGCAGCGACTCGACCCGACGGATCTCGCCCGCCCCCGGGAGAAAGACCAGCACCGACCCTGTCTCGGTGGCAAGCGCCTCGCGCACCACCTGCGCGACGTGCGCTTCGAGCCGCACGCCACTCCGTGCCGGGGCATGGCGCGTCTCCACCGGAAAGGCGCGACCTTCGCTCTCGAGCAGTGGGGCGTCACCGAGCAACGAGGCGACCGCCGCGCCATCGAGCGTCGCGGACATCACCATGAGGCGGAGGTCGTCCCGAAAGAGTTCGGACGCCGCGAGCGTCAGCGCGAGTCCGGTATCGGCCACCAGCGAGCGCTCGTGGTACTCGTCGAAGAGCACCGCGCCGATGCCGTCGAGCGTCGGATCGTCCTGCAGCATACGGGTGAGGATCCCCTCGGTGACCACCTCGATCCGCGTCGCGCTGCTGACCTTGGTGTCCTGACGCATCCGATAGCCGACGCGCTGCCCAACGCGCTCGCCAAGGAGGCTGGCCATGTAGGTCGCCGCGGCCCGGGTGGCGAGGCGCCGCGGCGCGAGCATCACGATTCGGCGCCCCTCGAGCCACGGCGCGTCGAGCAGTGCCAGCGGGACGCGCGTCGTCTTGCCCGCACCAGGAGGCGCGACAAGCACCGCGGCACGCCGGGTCGCCAGCGTGTCGCGGAGCAGCGGAAGGATCGCGTCGATGGGCAACACGGGGGGACGATCTCTCACCGGCGCCACCCCTCACATCACATTGTTCGCTGTTTGCTGTTCGCTGTTCGCCGTTCGCTGTTCGCCGTTCGCCGCCTACCCCTGCGCGACGTACAGTCCCCGCCCCTGCGGACCATACGCCTCGAGCACCACGTCCCCAAAGCCGGCCGCCTTCAGGCCCTCACGATACTCGGCATCGGTGAACAGGGTCAGCGAACGCAGTTCCTGCACGTGACGGACGCCCTGATCGGTCCCGATCAGGTAGTGGATGTCGAGCTCGGAGCGATTCTGGACGATGCGCGTGTAGTTCATCCGCTGCACGAACAGGCCGGGCCGGACGGCGCGATCGATCTTCACATGCCCACCGGTCACCCGGTCAGGCGACAGCCACGGCTCGAGCAACAAGACCCCCTTCGGCGCGAGGTGCGCACGCATCCGGGAGACTGCCTTGGTCAGGTCGGCGACGTCGCGCATGTAGCCGATCATCCCGAAGAGACAGAGCACCGCCGAGAACTTTCCCTCGACCGTGAAGTCGCGCATGTCGCCGAGGTGGAGCGGAACGTCGCCGAGTCGGCGCGCAGCGAGGCGCAGCATCTCGGGATCGCGGTCGAGCCCTTCCGGACGGTACTTGCCATGCCACTGGTTCAGGACGGCGAGCCGAAGCCCGGGCCCGCAGCCGATTTCCAGCACCCGACGCGGCTCGGGCTCCTCATCCTCGGGCGGCGGCGGCAGCCGGACGTCGAGGAGGCGGTCCACCAGCCCGATTTCATGCTGGTAGGAGCGGCCGGTGTAGAGGGCCTCGTAGGCGTCTTCGACATGAGCGAGCATCGGATGGGGCTCCGGGCGGGAAGGAAGTCCTGAAAAGTAACGGGGCCGGGAATCACCCCGGCCCCGCTCCGTCTAGAACTCGATCCCGCCGGTGAGGACCAGCTGCTTGCCGCCGCCGATCTCGTACCGTGCCTGGGCGAAGGGTGCCCCATGACCTCGGCCCAGCTTCAGCCCGACAATCGCATTCAGCCCGAGCTCCGTCCCGCCCGCGTTGGTGTAGAGCGCACCATCGACGGTCGAGTTGATGTAGTTCAAGCCGGTGCCGACATAGACCCCGTGGGTCTTCGGCAGCTCATAGGTACCGTTGACGTTGAACTCCCAGTAGGTCGGGCGCGTCGCCAGCGGCCCCGAGACCACGTTGTCGAGCAGGAACCAGTCGAAGGTCGCCTGGCCGCGGATCCCGTCGCCCACCTTCGACTCCTGAATCGGAAAGCCGAGCCCGCCCCCGATGCCGATCGCCTTCCGGTCGGTGGCATAGCTCGCCTGCGTGATGATCGACAGCCGCGGCGCCTGTGCCTGCGCGCCGGCCGGCGCCAGCAACGCGACGAACACCACTCCCCACCCAGAGATCTTCATGAACCGCTCCACTGTTGGGGCGAGGCATACCTCGCCCCTGCCCGTTGCCCCGACGACGCTCCCTCCCCAATACGCAACGCGGGGACCCCCCGTTGAGGAGGTCCCCGCGAAACCCGGCGGCGGGCCAGAAAGGCCCCCCCGCCCCTGGCGCGACTAAAAGCCGAATCCCCCCGGGACCGAGAGCTTGTCCGCGCCCCCCAAGGCGAAGCGCGCCAGCACCCACAGATCCCCCCAGCCC
>JBBQJU010000118.1:0-8007 GCA_038326215.1 Gemmatimonadales bacterium
GTGGGAGCGGGTAAGGGGCGGGTAGCCCAAACCCGCGAACGTTCGCTACCTCTCCGGCAATACCCCTGCCCCACCACTCCCCTTCAACTGCCTCAGGAACCCCGCCACCCCAGGCTGCTCCGCCATTTTCAGCGACTTCTCCAGGAACGGAATCGCGGCCGCCGTGTCGCCCAGCATCACCGACGCCACGCCCGCCTGCACAAGCGGAATCGCCCAGGTGCCGGCCATCGCCTTGATGTTGGCGTCGAGCCGCTCGGTGCCCCCGTCGAGCAACTTGCCATACTGCCATGTCTCGTTGATCAGCCGCGTCGTGATCGCCAGATCAATCGGCACCTTCCCCGGCCCCACCGCATCGCCACCCACCGCGCCCGTGATCGGCACCGTCGGCATGACGATCGCCAGCCCCTGCTGCACCAGCTTCGGCCCGAGGCCGAAGAGCTTGTTCGCCGTGGTGACCGACCACGCGATCGGCCGCACGCCGGCATTGGTGATCAACACCTGCAGTAGCAGCATATCCTTGGCGTAGATCGCCTCGCCCTTGGGAATCTCGATGGTCAACCCGTTGCGCAGGGCGATCGCAATCGGCTTGTCGACGAGAAACGGTGTGAAGCTGCGGATGGCGGAGTCGCTCAGGGTGTGCATCGGCTGGTCCAGCGCCGGCACCGGCGCCGACTGCCATACCGCGGCGAGCTTGGCCGAGTCCATCGGGCCAGCCTTCCACTCCCGCAGCTGGCGCTGATACCACTCCGTCTCCGCCAGCGCGAGGCAGACGACGGTGACATCGCGACGCGTCCCCTCCACCGCCTGCGCGTACCAGAGCGGGAAGGTGTCGTTGTCGCCCCAGGTGAAGAGGATGCCCCCCGGTGGCACCGACTGCAACAAGGCATGCGCGAAGTCGCGCGCCAGCGTTGCCTCAGGCGTCTGCTTCCGCGTCGCCGCACGGGCATTGAGCACCGGTGGAAGGAGGGCCAGCCCGAAGACCGCGACCGCCAGCGTGCGGCGGGCCACCGGTAACCGCAGCGCCGTGCTCCGTACCAGATCAGCAATGCCGAGCGCGGCCCAGAACGCCCACGCCACGAAGCTCGCCACGAAGAAGTAGTCGCGGTCGCGGACCTCGTGATTCTCCGATCCTGGCCACTGTTCCCAGCCGATGCTCGGCCCTGGCTTGAAGTTCATGTACAGCAGCAAACCGAGCCCGGTGACCAGGAAGAGGATCAGCATCATGTGGAAGCCGGTGCGGTCGTCGCGGCGCTGCGCCGCCGCCCCACGCATCCCCAGCGACGCGAACACCAGGGTCACCAGCAAGCGGAACGGCGCGAAGACGATGTCGCCGAGCGACCGCGCCCACTGCCAGTCAAAGTATTGGGCGTAGTTGGCGAGCTGGTAACCGAGCATGGTCAGCGTGCGGCCAGGATTGTCCGGGCCGTGATAGACCGTAGGGTCATCCAGCGGTGTCCGTACCGGATACTGCGCACGCCGGATCACCGCGAGCAGCGCATCCCATGTCGAGGCATCGGCCTCGTTGATCCACGGCCCCTGCTTGGCACGGACGTAGATGAAGAGATAGGGCGTGACGCCGACGGCGACGATGAGCAGCGCCATCGCCACGAAGCCGAGCTGCTTCCGCCCGATCGCCCAGATGCCGGCAACGGCGACCAGCGCCGCCGTGCCCAGCGTGAGTGTGGTGCTGCCGAGGCCAAGCGCAATCAGGAGCAGCCAGACTGTCCCGACCACCGCAATCCGTGCCTGCTCCGCTTGGCGCGCCGCCTGATTGGCCAGTGGCCCGAGCCACGACGCGCTGATCATCGCCGCGACCAGCGCCGGGCCGACCAGCAGCCCCAGCAGGTGGTTGCCGATCGAGATGCCACCGAGATAGAGCAGGACCAGGAGCAGTCGTGCCCCGTGCCCACTGGTGCGCGCCTCGCGCCACCGCGTGACCGTCCAGGCGGCCAGCGCGATGATCATCATCGCGACGGCGTAGACCTCGGTCTCGATGGAGTTCTGCCACATAGTGAACGAGAAGGCGGTGACGAGGGCAGCGGACCAGCCGGCACCAAGGGCGAGTGGTGAACGGCGATCGGAGGACGGCGAACTGCGATCGGCGAGCGGCGAATCGTGCTCACTGCCGCGGGCTACCGACGTGTAGGCTACGAGGAACCAGCATCCCGCCGCGATCGCGCTGCAGATCGCCGAGAGGAGGTTGAGGCGCCAGGCGTACTCACCAATCGGCAAGAGCATCGCCCAGACATGCGCGACCATGACGAAGAGCGGCGTCCCGGGCGGGTGGGGGACGCCGAGGGTCTTGGCGGCGGCGATGAACTCGCCGGCATCCCAAAAGGTGACCGACGGCGCCAGCGTGACCAGATAGCCGAGCAGCACCACCAGGGAGGCCGCGGCGGCCCAGCGATACGGCGGGCGGGTCAGCGTCGGCTCTGCCACACGGCCTCCGCCACGGCGAGGGCATCGCGCGTCGCTTCGGGGTCGTGGACCCGAAAGAGTCGCGCCCCCCGGTCCAGCGAGAGGGCGCAGGCGGCGGCGGTTGCACGGTCGCGGTCTTCCAGCGCCCGGCCGGTCACTTCGCCGAGGAAGCGCTTCCGCGACGCACCGACCAGCACCGGCGATCCGAGGGCCACCACGGCACCGACCTGATCGAGTAGGGCGATGTTCTGCTCGGGGTACTTGGCGAAGCCGAAGCCGGGGTCGAGCACAATCGCCTCCATGGCGATGCCGGCCGCGAGGGCGGTGGCGCGTGATGCCTCGAGCTCCCGGGTGACACCACCCGCGACGTCACCCTCATACTCCGCGGCATCGTAGCTTGCGAGCCGGCCGACGGCGCCGCGGGAGTGTGAGAGGACAACACCCGCTCGGAAACGCGACGCCACGGCCAGGAGTTGCGCGTCGTGTCGACCCGCCGTGACGTCATTGACGATTGCCGCCCCGGCGTCCAGTGCTGCCTCGGCGACTTCATGCTTCACGGTATCGATCGAGATCAGGACGTCAGGATGCTCGCGCACGATCGCCGTGATGGCGGGGAGGACGCGCGCCATCTCGACCTCGAGCGGCACCGGCGGCGCCAATGGCGCGGTGGACTCGCCGCCTAGATCGATCACGCGCGCGCCACCCGCGAGCAGCGCCTCCACGCGACGAAGCACGGATGGCTCGTCGCTCACCGTGCCGCCATCGGAGAAGGAGTCGGGCGTCACGTTGAGGATCCCCATCAGCACGGGCGAGCCAAGCGAAAGCGTCCCGCGCGCATGGCGCCACAGCACCGGAAAGTCGGCCGGCATCGCCATGCCGATCGCGTGCGCCAGCTCGCGGACACCCTCCGGCTGGACCCAGGGACGCGCAAAGGCACCGAGTCGCGAACGTGCCCCGGTGAGGATGATCCAATCGTCGCCAGTGACCATCTCGAGGCCGAGCTTGTTGGCCACCGGCAGCATCGCCTCGATCATCGTCGAGGCGATCCCGGTCACATGAAAGGCGGAGGTTTCGAGGCCGGAGGCGGTGAGCCGACAGACCTCGCCCTCCCATCCGTGGGACAGGAGGGCGTCACGGATCGCGGCCGGGGCGCGATCCGAGAGGGGGGTGACGATCACGCGCCGGCGGGTTCTGCCGGTGGGGCCCCGAGAATCGGCGTCCGACCCTCATTCGATTCCGGACGCGGTGGGATCGGCGCCGCGGAGATGAATGGCGGCGGGATGACACGGGGCGGCAACGGGAGATCAGCCGTCAGCAAGCGCAGATCCTCACGGTCAATCGTCTCGCGGTCCAGGAGCGCCTGGGCGATCCGCTCCAGGAGGTCGCGGTTGGCAGTCAGAAGCGCCATTGCTTCGATGTAGGCCTCGTCCAGCAGTCGCTTCACCTCGCCGTCCACCATCTGCGCCGTCTGCTCGGAGACTTCGGTCCGGGAGCCGTAGTCGCGGCCGAGAAAGACTTCCTGCTGACGGTCACCGACCGCCATGAGGCCGATGAGTTCGCTCATGCCGAACTGCGTCACCATCCGGCGCGCAAGCGCGGTGGCCCGTTCGATGTCGTTCCCTGCCCCCGTCGTGACGGCACCTTTCCCGAAGATGATCTCCTCAGCCGCTCGGCCCCCGAAGAACATCGCCAGCGAACCGATCAACCAGTCCTTGGTGTAGTTGTGCCGGTCGGTTTCTGGCAGGGATGCCGTCAGGCCGAGGGCACGACCACGCGGGATGATGGTGACCTTGTGCACGGGGTCGGAGCCCGGCGTCTTGATCGCCACCACGGCGTGACCCGCCTCGTGATAGGCCGTCAACTTCTTTTCATTCTCGGTGAGCACCATGGAGCGGCGCTCGACGCCGAGTTGCACCTTGTCCTTGGCCTCCTCGAAGTCCGCCATCTCGACGGTGGACTTGTTGCGGCGTGCGGCCAGGAGGGCCGCTTCATTCACCAGATTGGCGAGGTCGGCGCCGGCCATGCCCGGGGTCCCCTTCGCGATGATCTCGAGGGAGACATCCGACGCGAGCGGAATCTTGCGCACGTGCACCCGCAGGATTCCCTCACGTCCCTTCACGTCTGGTACATCCACCACGATCTGCCGATCGAATCGACCCGGGCGGAGCAAGGCCGGGTCGAGGACGTCGGGACGGTTGGTCGCGGCGATCAGGATCACGCCGTCATTCGACTCGAAGCCGTCCATCTCCACCAGCAGCTGGTTCAGGGTCTGCTCGCGCTCATCGTGCCCGCCACCCAGGCCGGCGCCACGATGCCGACCGACCGCATCGATTTCGTCGATGAAGATGATGCACGGCGCGTGCGCCTTGCCCTGCTCGAAGAGATCGCACACGCGGCTGGCACCGACGCCGACGAACATCTCGACGAAGTCGGAGCCCGACATCGAAAAGAAGGGACGCCCCGCCTCGCCGGCCACGGCCTTGGCGAGCAACGTCTTACCCGTGCCCGGAGGACCGACCAGGAGCGCGCCCTTGGGAAGCCGTCCACCCAGGCGCGTGAACTTCTGCGGATCCTTGAGGAACTCGATGACCTCCTGCAGCTCGACCTTCGCCTCGTCGGCGCCGGCCACGTCAGCGAAGGTCAGCTTCGGCGTGTCACCGGTGAGCAGCTTCGCCTTCGACTTGCCGAACGCGAACGCCTTGTTCCCACCAGCCTGCATCTGCCGGAAGAGGAACCACCAGAGGCCGATGATGACGACCCACGGCAGCGCCGTGATCAACAGCACCGAGAGACCATTCTTGGTCTTCGAGGCGGTGACCGCCACGCCGGCGTCCTCGAGCCGCGTGATCAGCGCCTCGGAGTCCTTCACCGGGAGGAGGACGGTGAATTCCTTCACCGGGCGCCCGTCCTGGGTCACCGCGGTGCGGAACTCCCCCTTGATCATCTCGCCTTCGACGACGTCCGCCTTCGCGATGTTCCCGCCCGCGAGCTGCTTCGTGAACTCGGAGTAGGTGAACTCGCTCGGCGAGCGCTGCTTCCCCATGTACTGGAAGAGCGCGATGAAGAGCACGGCGATGAGCGCCCAGAAGGCGAGGGTCTTGCTCAGATTGCCCCAGCCAGTAGCCGGGGGACGGGGCGCGTTGCGATCAGCCATCAGTCAGGTCACCGATGAACGGGAGGTGGCGAAAATCTTCGGCGTGGTCGAGGCCGTAGCCCACGAGAAACGCCGGGGGTGCCGTGAATCCGACCCACCGCAATTCGGGGATCGGGGTCGGGAGCAGCTTCTTGTCCAACAACGAACAGACCGCGACGGAGGCCGGATTCCGTTCCTTCAACAGCCCGAGCAGCTAGAGCATGGTGCGACCTCTGTCGATGAAGTCCTCGACGATCACGATGTGCTTCCCTTCGAGCGGCGTCTCCGGATCATAGAGCAGCCGGACCGTCCCACTCGACACCGTGCCACTGCCGTACGACGACGCCACCAGAAAATCGAGATGCAGTGGCCGATCGATCTGGCGCACGAGGTCGCTCAGAAAGATGAAGCTTCCCTTGAGCAGACCGAGGACCAGCAGTTCTCCGTCGGGATAGGCCGCGGTGATCTCGTGGCCCAGCTCGCGCACCCGGCCAGCGATGGTCGCCTCATCGTAGACGACGCGAAGGGCGTGACCGCCAGCGCGGCGCTGCATCTCAGGCGAAAGCTGCGTGGGCACAGAGCGCCTCGGTTCCTTCCGTGGGGATGCGGGCATCCGATCGGCAGATGCCCGGCACCCAGACAATGGTCGCGTCCGCATCAACGACGACCGGCCAATGATTCCGGCGACCGGGGGCGATTCGTGCTTCGCGGAGCAACACCGACACCTGTCGATGGCCCCGACCGCCAAGGGGACGAATTCGGTCCCCGGTTTGCCACGCCCGAATCTGATACTGCCCTGAGACCAGTGCGGTGGACCACCCCTCTCGAGTCAGCGGGGGGGCCGGTGCGGTCGCCGTCCGCACGGTGAGTGGTCCAAAAGTGGTACCCGACTCGTTCCCCAGTGTTACCGGCTCGGGCGCAGGTCCGGCAGGGTGGCGAAATGCCAGCCGCCCGAAGGCGAGTTCCGCCTCGAGGCCAGCCGCCAACCGAATTCGAGCGTCGCGCCCCGCCAACAACCGGTCCACCGCCGCCAGACGTCTGGCCCCGAGGGGCACCCCGCACCGTCGGCCGAGGGCGGCCACCACCGCATGTCGCAACGCCGAACGATACCCCCGGACGGGGGGGGCGGCAACGGAAAAGCCCGCCGGTTCGGCATGCAGAGCCAGCTCGGAAAGCTCGTCCAGGAGCTGATCCCACCCCTCCCGGGCGTCACGCGCCTGCCCTGCCGAGGCGAGCAACCGCTCACGGAGGTCGGGGAGCCGCGCCCCCACCGTTGGGAGGATCGTCTGCCGGAGCCACGACCGGAGGTGCCGGACGTCCCGATTGGCCGGGTCCTGCCAGGCCTCGACCCCCACCTCGGCGAGGTGCGTTGCGAGCCGATCTCGCGGAATCTCCAACAGCGGCCGGACCCACGGACCGTTCCTCGACGCCATCCCCGCCAGACCCGCCGGGCCACTCCCCCGCAGCAATCGAAGCAGCACCGTCTCGGCCTGGTCGTCGGCATGGTGCGCCAGGACAATCACCGTGGCGCCTGCTGAAGTGGCCATCGCACGAAGCGCCACGCGCCGGGCGAGCCGGGCCTTGGTCTCGGTCGTTGCTCCGCCGAGGTGGAGGGTCGTCGTGAAGCACCGGAGGCCGCGAATGGTGGCAGCGCGTCCCACCGTCGCCGCGACCGCCGCGCTCTCCTCAGCGATGCCGTGATCGACGTGACCGACGACCAGCTGCCGCCGATGCAACGCCGCGCCGCGATGCAGCAGATCGAGCAGGGCGAGCGAGTCCGGGCCGCCGGAGACCGCGAGGAGGCAGGTCGCCTCATCCTCCGTGAGCGCCAGCAGACGATCGGCGACCTGCGCCACGAGGCTCATTGCGGTTCGTAGGGCTCCATGTGGACCAGCACGTGACAGACCGCCGGCACGGAACTCCGGATGCGGCCCTTCACAATGCCGCTGAGGATGTGCGCCTCGTGCAGCGTGAGGGCCGGATCGCCCTGCACATGGAGATCGACGTCGAACTGGGTCCCGACTCGGCGCGCCCGCAACTTCTCGATGCGACGCACGCCGGGAGTGCGCATCGCGGCGTGCGACACGGCGTCGAGGAACGCCTCCTCGGGCGCGCCGTCCATCAGCTCATGAATCGCCGGACGGATGATCCGGATGCCATTGGCGAGAATCACGAACGCCGCCACGATCGCCGCTGCTTCGTCGCACCACTCCCACCCCTTCCCGCCGAGCAGCGCGGCGGAAATGCCGATGAAGGCCGCCGCCGAGGTGATGGCGTCGCTGCGATGATGCCACGCATCGGCGTGCACGGTCCCGCTGTTGTCGACCAGGGCAGCGCGAAGCACCCGACGGAAGAGGGTCTCCTTCACGAGCACCACGCCGACCAGGACCGCCAGCGTGAACGGCGCGGGGGCATGGTGCGGTACCATCATCTCGCGCACCGCCTCGAGCATGATC
>JBBQJU010000119.1:0-7957 GCA_038326215.1 Gemmatimonadales bacterium
CCGGGCGAGCGCCGAATTGGCTCGAGTTGGACTTGAGGGGCGGGCGACGTCGCGAGTGACGGTGCTCTCGGGTGGCGAGCAGCAACGGGTGGCCTTGGCGCGCGCCCTGGTCCCCCGTCCGGCCCTGCTCCTGGCCGACGAGCCGACTGGCAACCTCGACGTCCCGACGGCGGCCCGGATGCATGACCTGCTCCTCGGGGCGGCACGCGAGGCGGGGGCCGCGGTCCTGCTGGTCACTCACAATCCCGACCTGGCGGCGCTGGCCGATCGAGTGCTGACCCTGCAGGGCGGGCGGCTGTGCCCGGCCGATTCCGTGGCACTCGACCCATGAGCCTCTGCGTGGATTGTCATCAGCGTGAGGCCGTGGTCCACCTTACCCAGGCCGAGGGGGGCGAGGTGCGAACCCTCCATCTTTGCAGCCGCTGCGCGGCGGAACGCGGGGTGGCCACCGACTCCGAGGTCGGCGAGACCCCTTTGGGGGCCTTTCTGGCGGCGATGGGGAGTGGCGGGGCGATGCTGGCCGCCGCGGCTGCCCCGGATGTGCATTGTCCGGCCTGTGATGCGACGCTGGGCGACTTCCAGGCATCGGGTCGATTGGGATGCCCGACGTGCTGGGAAACGTTCGATCGCCCCCTCCGCGAGCTGCTGCGCCGGGTCCATGGCGCGACGCGCCATGTCGGTGAGGCCCCGGGGGGGACGACCGAGGGGGCCGCGGCGTTGTCCATGCCACAGCAGGTCGCGCGGTTGGAGGCGGTTCTTGCCGCGGCGGTGGCGGCGGAGCGGTTTGAGGAGGCGGCGGAGCTGCGAGACCGGCTACGGCTCATGCGGGAAGCGGCCGAGTGAACAACCCGAGCGATGTTCCGGGCGGGGATCTCCCCTGGCTCGACGCAACGGGGCCAGACAGCGCTCTGGTCGTCTCGACCCGGGTCCGCCTCGCCCGGAACCTCGCCGGGCGCCCCTTCTGGGGCCGGAATTCGCCCCTGGACCGTGAGGGTGTGGTTCGGGTGGTCGAGTCGGCCGCCGACGAGTCCCCGGGGCTCACAGGGGCTGTGATGGTGCGGGTCGACGGGCTCAGCAAGCGCGAGCGGAGCCTGCTGCACGAACGGCAGGTGATCTCCCGCGAATTAGCCGGATTGGATGCCAGCGGGCGGGTGCGTTCCGGCGCAGGATTGCTCCTCGGCACGACCGCCTCGGTGATGCTGAACGAGGAGGACCATCTCCGGATTCAGGCCTTCCGGTCAGGCTTCGCGCTGGCGGCCGCGCACGCCGACGCGGCGGGGGCGGAAGGCGAGCTGGGACAGCGACTTTCCTTCGCCTTCCACCCCGAGTTTGGCTATCTTACGAGCTGTCCAACCAATGTCGGCACCGGCCTGCGCGCGTCGGTACTGATGCATATCCCGGCCCTCGTCATGACCCGGGAAGCGGCCAAGGTGTTGCACGGATTGGGGCAGGTGGGGCTCACGCATCGTGGCCTTTCCGGTGAGGGGAGCGAAGCCCTCGGCCACCTCTTCCAACTCTCCAATCAGACCACCCTCGGCAAGTCGGCCACGGAACTCCTGGATCATTTGGGACGTTTGGTCCGTCAGGTGGTGGAATACGAGGAACGGGCGCGCATCGCGCTGCGGCGCGATGCCCCGACCGCCCTCGACGATCAGGTATGGCGCGCGTGGGGAGTCCTGCGTCACGCCCGTGCCCTGGGCTTCGAAGAAGCGGTGACCCTGTTGAGCAGCGTCCGGCTGGGCGTCGGGATGGGCATCCTCCCGGCCGTGGCGCGACCGATCTTGAACCGGCTCTTGGTACTGGCGCAGCCCGCGCATGTCGCCCAGGATGCCGGGACCGGCCTCGAGGACGAGGCACTCGCGATGCACCGCGCTACGGTGGTGCGTCGACTGCTGGCTGACACGGAGGGTGGCGGATGAACGGCTACAACTTCACCGACCGCGTGCGGAAGGTGCTCCAGATGGCCCGCGAGGAAGCGGCCCGCCTGCACCACGAGTACGTCGGTACGGAGCACATTCTGCTCGGCCTCATTCGCGAAGGCGAGGGCGTAGCGGCGGCGGTCCTCACCAACCTCGGGGTCGAGTTGGAGGACGTCCAGCAGAAGATCGAGGAGACCGTCAAAAAGGGGAAGGCCGCCTCGGCCGCCGGCCCCGAATTGCCCTATCCCTCGCGCGCCAAGAAGGTGCTCGAGCTGGCGATGGTCGAGGCCCGTGAGCTCAACCACTCCTACGTCGGCACCGAACATCTGCTGCTCGGACTGCTCAAGGAAGAGAAGGGGATTGCCGCGCAGGTGCTCACCGATGCGGGCATTTCGCTCGAGCAGGCACGGAGCGAGACGCTCCGGCTCCTCGGCTCTGATCTTCCGGCGCAGCCGACCACGTCGTCCGCGCCCGCAGCTGGTCCGCAGAGCGTGCCGCCCAAGGGGGAGAAGAAGTCCAAGACCCCGGCGCTCGATCACTTCTGCCGCGACCTCACGACGCTGGCCGCCGAGGGGGCACTCGATCCCACCATCGGCCGGGCGAAGGAAATCGAGCGCGTGATGGAAATTCTCGCGCGGCGCAAGAAGAACAACCCCGTGCTGATCGGCGAGCCGGGCGTCGGCAAGACCGCGATCGTGGAGGGGCTCGCGCTCCTCGTCGCGAACGGCACATGCCCGGATGTCCTGCGCGATCATCGCGTCCTCTCGCTCGACATGGCGGCCGTCATCGCCGGCACCAAGTATCGGGGCCAGTTCGAGGAGCGGTTGAAGGCGGTGATGAACGAGATCGCGCTGAGCAAGAACGTGATCCTCTTCATCGACGAGCTGCACACGCTGGTCGGCGCCGGGGCGGCCGAGGGCGCCATCGACGCGTCCAACATGCTGAAGCCGGCGTTGGCGCGCGGCGAACTGCAGTGCGTGGGCGCGTCGACGCTCAATGAGTATCGCAAGTACATCGAGAAGGACGGCGCCCTCGAGCGGCGCTTCCAGACCGTGGTGGTCGATCCCCCTTCGATCGACGAAACGATCGAGATCCTCAAGGGGTTGCGCGGGAAGTACGAGGACCACCATCGCGTGACGATTCCCGACGCGACGCTGAAGGCGGCCGCCGAGCTCTCGGAGCGCTACATCACCGACCGGTTCCTGCCGGACAAGGCGATCGACGTGATCGACGAGGCCGGGGCGCGCGCTCGTCTGGCGTCGCAGCATCCGCCCGCCGAAGTCGGTACCCTGAAGGTGCAGCTCGATCAGGTCACCGTCGAGAAGGAAGATGCGGTCCGCGATCAGAACTTCGAGAAGGCAGAGGCCCTGCGCGACCGTGAGCGCGACCTGCAGCAGCAGATCCGCCAGGTGCAGGAGGACTGGGAGCGTGAGCGGCAGACGATGCGTCCGATCATCGACGAGGAGGCGGTAGCCTTCATCGTTGGGCGCTGGACCGGCATCCCGGTCACCCGCATCCAGGAGGCGGAGGCGTCACGCCTGTTGCGGATGGAGGATGAGCTGCACGTGTCGGTGATCGGCCAGGACGAGGCGATCAAGGCGGTGTCGCGCGCCATCCGTCGGTCGCGCGCCGGCCTCAAGGATCCGAACCGTCCGATCGGCTCGTTCATCTTCTCCGGCCCCACGGGCGTCGGCAAGACCGAACTCGCGCGGTCGCTGGCGAAGTTCCTCTTTTCCGATCCCTCGGCGTTCATCCGCGTCGACATGTCGGAGTACATGGAGAAGTTCTCGGTCTCGCGCCTCATCGGTGCGCCGCCGGGGTACGTCGGCTACGAAGAGTCGGGGACGCTCACGAAGGCCGTCCGCCGGAAGCCGTACTCGGTCGTCCTCCTCGATGAAATCGAGAAGGCGCATCCGGACGTCTTCAACATCCTGCTGCAGGTGCTCGATGAGGGCCACCTCACCGACAACTACGGTCGCGTCATCGACTTCAAGAACACCGTCGTGATCATGACGTCGAATGTCGGCGCCCGCGACATCATGCAGGGAAAGTCGCTCGGCTTCCACGCGGTGGATGGCGCGCAGAGTTTCGCGAAGATGTCGGAGACCGTGAAGGAAGAGATTGCCAAGGTCTTCAACCCGGAATTCATCAACCGGCTCGATGACGTGATCGTCTTCCATCCGCTCGCGAAGGAGCACATTGCGAAGATCGTGACGGTGCTGCTCAAGGACGTCATGCGGCGGCTCGGCGATGAAGTGCGGCTCACCCCAGCGGCGATCGACTTTCTGGCGGATCACGGCTACGACCAGAGCTATGGCGCCCGCCCGCTCAAGCGGGCGATCCAGCGCTATATCGAGGACCCGCTGAGCGAGCGGATTCTGGCGTCGGACTTCGTCCCGGGTGATGAAATCGAGGTGGACGTGGCCCCCGAAGGCGACAAGCTGACCTTCCGGGCCCTGACCGAGAGCAAGGCCTGAGCGCCGCGTCGCGGTGGCGGCACGCGCTGATCGTGGCGGCGCTGGCCGCCGTGGCGCCGCTCGCGTCGCTCCGGGCCCAGGACCCGCCCGCGTTGCCCCCGGTCGACTCGATCGTGGTCGAGGGCAATGTGCGCAACAAGGCGGAGCAGATCCTCGCCGTCGGGGGTCTGGTCAAGGGCACCGTGATCACCTGGCGCGACATCCAGCGCGCGATCACGATCCTCTACCGGTCCGGGCAGTTCGACCGGATCAGCGTTGAGCAGCGTGATGGGGAGGATCTGCTGATCCTCGCCCTCGTGGTGGTGGAGCGGCCACTGCTGCGGAGCTGGATTCTCGAGGGGCCGGACAAGATCGCGGCGCGCCAGTCCAAGGAATTGGTCCGGCTCGCGATTGGCCAGCCGATCGAGCGCGTCGCTGCCGCCCGCGCACGCTACCAGATTGACTCGATGTACCACAAGCTCGGCTACTACGCCGCGACGGTGACCTACAAGGAAACCCCGACCGAAGACGGCGGCGTCGCGCTCGTCTACACGGTGGACGAAGGGAATCGCGTCGCGATTGCCCGCGTCGAGGTCGAGGGCAATACGGCGATGACGGCCGAGCAGATGGTGGGCGCGATGGCCACCAAGCCCGAGGGGTTCTGGTGGTTCCGCCCTGGGGCGTACAACGAGCGCGAGCTCGAGCTGGACATGCGGGAACGGCTGCCGCGATGGTACGGCGAGCGGGGGATGATCGACTTCCAGGTCGTTCAGGACTCCCTCGTCGACGACCAGCAGAACGGCAAGGCCACGCTGAAAATGAAGGTCGAGGAAGGCGACGTCTACAAGGTCGGCACCTTCGAGATCATCGGCAATCGCCGGTATTCCCTCGAGGAACTCTCGCAGGGATTTCCCTTCGGCCTGCCGGGCCAGGTCGGCACCGGGCAACCGCTGGGTGGCCTGTTCAATCGTTCCGAGTGGGAAGATGCGACCCAGAAAGTCGGCGAGACGTATGCCAACGCCGGCTACATCCAGGCGCGGGTCGAGCCGGAGCAGGCCCGTCGCACACTCGCGGACGGCAGCAAGGTGCTCGACCTCCGCTGGCGGATCTACGAAGGACAACCGGCCACGGTCAACAAGGTCAACATCGTCGGAAACGAGGTCACGCACGAACGGGTGATTCGGGAAGCGATCGTCCTCTTTCCCGGCCAGGTCTACAATCAGGAAGCCGTCAAGCGTTCGTACCAGAACATCTCGAACCTCGGCTACTTCAACCCACTGCCGAATCCCGATATTTCCCCGGCCCCGAATGGCGTTGACGTCGACGTCACCTTCCGGGTCGAGGAGAAGCGGACGGGCAATATCAATTTCGGCGCGTCGGTCGGGCAGGGGACAGGCCTCGGCGGTTTCCTCGGTCTTGAAGAGCCGAACCTCTTCGGACGCGGCAAGCGCGGCCGGCTCCAGTACCAGTTCGGCCGGAACATCAACGATTTCACGCTCTCCTATTCGGATCCGGCGATCCACGAGAGTCGCATCTCGGGCACGTTGACCGTCTACAACTCGCGGCAACGGTATGTCATCGGTGACCTCGGGCGTCAGCAGCAGGAGGGTGGCTCGATCCAGCTCGGCTTGCCGTGGCTCGGCTCGCGGGTGTCTCGCCTCTTCGCCTCCTATGGGTTTCAGCGTATTCGCTACTCCGAGGGCTCCGCGGCACTGCAGTCACGATTCCAGTGTGCGCCCTGCTCCCGCTCCACGCTGGGGCTCTCGTTCATTCGGGAGACCCGGATCGGCCTCCCGTTTCCGATCGCCGGCTCGATGGTGCAGGTCGGCGTCGAGCAAAACGGTGGGCCGCTTGGCGGGACCGGCGACTACCAGAAGATCGACCTGGACACCCGGTGGTATGCCCCACTCGGACGCCTCGGTGGCACGCCCGGCTCCCTGAGTGGGGGCGTCCAGTTCACCCTCGGGCTGACAGCCAAGTCAGGCTTCATCTTTGGCGACCCGGGCGGCTTCTTCACCCAGCTCTACTCCCTCGGCGGCGTCCAGTTCGGTATCCCGTTGCGCGGGTACAGCGAGTTCGCCATCACCCCGAATGGCTTCGACGCCCTGGCCGGCGGACAGCGCGCAAGCGCCGACGGCTTCGGCAAGTCCTACGCGGCGTTCACGGTCGAGGCGGGGGCCCGGGTCTCCCAGGCACTCTACGTCAACACCTTCTTCGACGCCGGCAATGTCTACCGCAATGTGCGCCAATACGATCCCACTCGTCTCTATCGGGGCGCAGGCGTCGGCGTGGCGTTAATTTCCCCGCTTGGCCCGATCGGGGTCGACGTCGGATACGGGTTCGACAAGCTGGACAATCTCGGTCGCCCCAAGCCCGGCTTCCAGCTTCATTTCCGCCTCGGCAACTTCCAATAGTCGCCGACTTCAACCGGCAGTACGCCAAGGATGTCCCGATGATTCGTGTTGGATTCCCGCTCCGCGCCCTCGGCTTTCCGGTCGCCATGCTCCTCCTCGTGGCGCCGGTCTCGGCCCAGACGATCGTGAGCTGCAAGGTCGCCTACGTGAACGGGGCGCAGGTGCTCCAGTCAACGCCCGGCTACGTCCAGGCCGACTCGATCTTCAAGCGCGAAATGCAGGTGTATTCGACGGAGATTGCCAAGCTCCAGGCCAGCCTCCAGGACGCTGCCGCCAAGTTCGAGGAGACTTCCGTCATGCTCTCGGCCACCAACCGTGCGGCCGAGCGGAAGAAGCTCTCCGACCAGCAGGATGCGCTCGACCGGCGTCAGCAGGACATTCAGGGGAAGGCGCAGGATCGCCGCACGCAGCTGGTGGCCCCGATCGAGGCGCGCATCACGGCGGTCATCGAGGGGATTCGCGCTGAGAACAACTGTGCGATGATCTTCGACGTCGCGGTGGACGGCAACGCCATCTTGGCGGCGGACAAGTCCCTCGACCTGACCGCCAAGGTCATCGAACGTCTGCGTGGTGCGGCCACCCCGGCCGCTGGGACGCCGGGGAAGCCCTGAGCCTCGGGGCTGACGGTGCGCTGACGGCACAGGCGGTCGCCGACGTGGTCGGTGGCCGCCTGTATGGTCAGGGGGACATCCCCCTGCGGCGCGTGCGTTCGCTGGAATTGGCCGAGGCCGACGCGCTGAGCGTCTGTCTCGGTCCGAAGTATCTGCCTGCGATGGCGGCCACCCGCGCCGGTGTGGTGCTGTTGCCTGAATCGTTGCGCGACAGCGCCGGACCTGCCACGCGCATCATCGTGGCGGACCCGGCGCAGGCCGTGGCCGATGCGGCCCGACTCCTCCACCCTCCGACACCGCCAGCGCCGCAACTCGACCCCAGCTCGCGCATCGGTGCCGGGACCACCTTCGGCGCGTTCCCGCAGGTCGGCGCGTTTGCCGTGATCGGAGCGGGTGTACGGATTGGTGACCGGGTCCGCATCGGCCCGCATGTCGTGATCGAGGATGGCGTCGTGCTCGGCGACGACGTCCGCCTCGACGCAGGGGTGGTCGTGCACGCACACGCCGTGCTCGGGCATCGTGTCTGGTGTCAGACGCGCGCGGTGATCGCGGGCGAC
>JBBQJU010000120.1:0-7955 GCA_038326215.1 Gemmatimonadales bacterium
GGAAGTAATGGAGCGTTTGGGAGTGCCGCCGCGCATCGTCGGCTTTGTGATGCCGACGGGCTACAGTTTCAATCTAGATGGTTCGACTTTGTATCTGGCGATGGCGTCTGTGTTCGTCGCGCAGGCGGCGGAAGCGACAACAGGGCAGCATATGGATTTCGGGCGGCAGGTAGTGATGATGCTGACCTTGATGGTGACATCGAAGGGTGTCGCCGCCGTGCCGCGCGCCTCGCTGGTGATTCTCTCCGGTACGCTGACGTCGTTCGGGCTGCCGCTCGAGGGCGTGGCGGTGATCCTCGGCGTCGACGCGATCATGGACATGATGCGGACATCGGTGAATCTGCTCGGCAACTGCCTGGCGTCGGTGGTCATGGCGCGGTGGGAAGGGGAGTTCACGCCCGCAGAAAGCTGAGCTGGATGCAAGTTGATGGATGATGGATGGTGGATGATGGCTCAGCCTATCTTGTAGTATGCGCCTTCTTTTGCTGACGTTTCTGCTCGCAACCTCCGCCTCCGCGCAGTCACCACTGACTGATGCGGAGGCGGCGTGGCGTGCCGGCCGGCCGTGGCGGACCACGCAGCTGCTGGCTCCGCTGCTGGCCAGTCCAACGAGCCGGACGCCTGATGCGGTGATCCTCGCGGCCCAAGCGGCGGCGGCCTGGCAGGGCTGGGGGACGGTGACCAAGCTGCTGGTTCGCGAGCCGTGGCTCGACGCCCGCTACGATCGCCTCGGACGCCGATTGCTGGCCGAGGCGGCTCTCGGGGAGGGGCGTGCGCGCGACGCGCTCAACCATGCGACCGTCGCGGCCGCAGGCAATTCCAATCAGCGCTCCAGCGATGAACAGGGGCGACGGCTGCTCCTCCTCGCGCGCGGCTACGATCGACTCGACCTCCTCGACTCGGCGGCTACGCGCTACCTCGAGGCGGCACAACGCTTCCCGAGCGTACGTGACTGGCTGGCGCTACGCGCCGCCGCGGTCTCGACGGACTCGACCGACCGGAAGCGGCTCTACGCGTCGCTCACCCTCCCGGGCGCCACCGGCCGGGCGCCGCGTACCGAGGCCGTTGCGCGGGAACGCAGTGGCGATACGGCCGCAGCAATTGCGGCGTACACGCGCCTCGGCGCGCGCGGCACGGCCCTGCGCCTCCGTTGGCAGGTGGCGCGCGACGCCCGGGCCAAGCTCGGTGTTCGGGATGAACTAGTCGGTATGCTCGGCGGCGAGGCAACGACCGCGACGAGCCGGGAAGCACTCGACCTGCTCGATCTGTTGAAGCCAGCACTCGACCCTGGTCAACGACTGCTCGCCGCGCGGCGTGCGGCCGTTGCGGGGCGCCCCGCACAAGCAGTCACGCACTTTCTCGTGGCGGCGAAGGGCGGCACCCTGAACTCTGCTGATCGACTCCGCTTCGGCACGGCGCTCGGTGATGTTGGCCGGTGGCCGGAGGCCGCCGAGCAATTCCGTGGCGTTACCGAGCCCTCGCTCGCCGGCCACGCGGCGTACTACGCGGCGCGCGCACTGCTCCGCGGCAACGATAGCGATGCTTCGCCGGCGCTCCGGCGCACGATCCGGGACTTCCCTGGTGACACGCTCGCGGCCGGCAACGCCCTGTATTTGCTCGGCGACTTGGCACTCGACCGAGGCGCCATCGATTCCGCCCGGAGCCTCTTCCGGACCCTGGTGACCCGCTATCCGTCGAGCGCGCAGTACACCCGTTCGCTGATCCTGGCGTCGTTGATGGCGATCGAGGCGGGCGACCCCACCACCGCCGTCCACGATCTGGAACAGGGAGTCGCCGAGCGGAACCCGACCGGCGTCAATGGCGACGCGTTGCGCTATTGGCGCGGCCGGGCGCTGCTACTCGCGGGCGATGCCAGCGGCGGACGTGCCGCATTGCGCGAATTGCTCGACCGCGGACCGGAGAGCTATTACGCCGTCCGTGCCGCGGCGCGTCTCGACACCCTGCCGTGGGAAGCGCCGGCCCATGACCCAGCACCCGCCGACTCGGCGACCCGTGCCCTGTTCGAACGGGCAGCGCTGCTCGACACGTTGGGGATGGGAACCGAAGCGGGGTATGAGCTGGATCGGCTCTCCACCAATGCGACCGGCGCCGAGGGACTCCTGCGCGCGGCGGAAGCTTTCGCATCCTATGGCTATGCCCAGCGGGCGGCACAACTCGCCTCCCGAGCGCTCGCGGCGGGAGCCCCGCGCGACGGCACGCTATGGCAATTGATCTACCCGCTTCCCTACGAGACGCGACTGCGCGAGACGGCAATGAGTGAGCGCGTCGATCCGCTTCTCGCGGCCTCCGTCATCCGTCAGGAGAGTGGCTTCGAGCCGCGTGCGACGTCAGCGGCGGGCGCTCGTGGCTTGATGCAAATGATGCCCGCCAACGGACCGTCGCTTGGTCGTGCCCTCGGTTTTCCCGAGTTCGATGCCGCATTGCTCTGGGTCCCGGATGTGAATCTCGCGTTTGGAATGCGGCACTTCGCGACCGCACTGGGGCGCTATCCCGAGCCGGAGCGCGCCCTCGCAGCCTACAATGCGGGTGGCTCGCGTGTCGATCGGTGGAGCCAAGCCACGCTTGGTGGGATCATCCCGAAGGAACAATTACGCGCACCGGTGACCGACGCGGAGATCTTTGTGGAGCGCATTCCCTACGACGAGACGCGCGGCTACGTCCGATCGGTCATGCGGAATCTGGCGATGTATCGGATGATCTACGGGCGGTGAATGCTGAACGGTGAACGGTGAACGGGGTCATCCCGCGTTCCCGCATCGCCCGCACGGTCTCGCTGCGATCCCGCTTGCTGAGCTTTCGGCCGTCGCGGGCATAGAGGAGCGGGTGGTGGACGGTGACGAAGGGCGTGGTGCGCCCGAGGAGTTGCCCGAGGAGGAATTGCCTGCCGGTTGAGGTCACCAGGTCTTCACCGCGAACCATCAGGTTGACGCCGTGGTGCAGGTCGTCAACGACGACACAGAACTGGTAAGTCCATTGTCCCTGGGCGTCCCGGATGACCGGGTCGCCGTGCTCGCGTGCAGGGTGCTGGCGGAGTTGGCCGAGGCGAAGGTCGGTGACGGTGGTCTGGTCGTCAGGGAGCATCACGCGCACGACGGTGCGCCCGGTGCGGTCAACCGGCTGGCCGCGGCAGGTGCCGCGGTAGTGACGCTCGCCATCAGCCCCCGGCTCCCCGAGGTCAGCCCGGGTGCAGGTGCAGCCGTAGAGCAGACCCCGAGCAGCAAGCGCGTCGAAGGCGGCCTGATAGCGTTCGGGCGTGTCGCTTTGCCGGTAGGGCGAGGGTGACGACGTCAGCGATTGGAGTGAGGGGTGGGTGGTCGTGAAGCCGAGCCAGGCGAGATCCTCGAGGATGCTCCGTTCGAAAGCTGTGGTGCAGCGGCTGCGATCGTGATCCTCCATCCGCACCACGATCTCCGCGCCGAGTGCTTCGGCAACGCCCCACAGCCAGACGACATGGAGCAGATGGCCCAGATGCAGTTCACCCGTCGGCGACGGGGCAAAACGGGTGACCAGCCGCCCGGCCGTCAGAGCGGTCGCGACGCTTCCCTCCATCCGCGCATCTTTGAGGCGTTGCAGGAGAGCACTCAACTCATCGGGGGTAGATCCGTGGCTCATGCGTCCTGGATGGTCGTTGGATTGGCGGTCACGCTCGCCCTGCCGGCGTCGGCGCAGATGCGGAACATCAACCTGACCGGCGCCCCGATCAAGGCGATCCCGGAGGCGTTCACCGTCATCTCCGGCGTCCGCGAGTTGCCGGGCGGGAAGGCGATCGTCGCCGATGCGCGCGAGAGGCGGATCGGCCTCGTCAACTTCGCAACCGGGACCTTCACCTCCATCGGCCATGTCGGCGGCGGGCCGGGCGAATTCCAGATCCCCTCGGCGGTCTTCGCGGCCCCCGGCACCGATACCTGGATCGCCGACCCGCAGGCCGGCAAGGTCCACGTCATCACCGCCGACGGCAAGCTCCAGAACGCCATTCTGCCTCCTGAGGGAGCAGGTGGCATGTCGCTGCTGCTGCCGCGGGCGGTCGACGCTTCGGGCCGCTTCTACATGCAGGCGTTGCCGACCCTCGGCGGGGGGGGCGCGCCGGCGTCCATGGACTCCTTCGTCATCGTCCGCTGGGACCGTGTGACCAAAAAGACCGACACGCTCGGCAAGGTGCCCTCGGGGATGTCGGTGAACACCAGCGGCTCGAGCGGCAGCAACATGCGGGTGATGATCCGCTCAAAGCCACTCTCCGCGACGCCGGTCTGGTCGGCGCTCCCCGACGGCCGGGTGGCGGTGGTCCAGCCGACGCCGTACCGGGTCGACCTGATCAGCGCGAACAAGAGCGTCAGTCGCGGGCCGGTGCAGGCGTACACGCCGATCACGGTGACGGCCGCCGAGCGCACGGCGTACCGCGACCGCGTCAAGTCGAATCCTGGTCAGACGGTGACGCGGAGCTTCGGCGGCGGCGGTGGGGGGACCAACGTCAACACCGCCACGAGTGGCCCGCCAAGCGCCGGCGAGATCCCCGACGAGGACTTCCCCGACCTCATGCCGCCGTTCAGCGGGCAGGGCTCGGTGCTGGTATCGCCGGAGGGGGAGATCTGGGTGCTGCGGACCCGGCGCGCCGCCGACAAGGTGCCGACGTACGACATCTTCAATAGCGCCGGCCAGCTGACCGGCAAGGCAACCCTCAAGCCCAACTCGGCAGTGATCGGCTTCGGCGTGGGCGTGGTCTATGTGGCACGACAGGACACCGAGGATGACCTCCGCTACCTCGAGAAGTACGCTCGCTAGCAGCGCCTGACGTTGCACGGGTGAGACGATGCCCTGCCTTCCCCCCCGGAGGTGGGGCATCGTGTATAATTGCCTCGCTGCTCCAAGCCCGTATCTCGCGTTTCGTACCCCTTCGTGAAGAGCGACCATGCGTCGACTGCTGCTCCTCGTGCCCCTGCTCGGCACCGCCTGCGTCCAGCCCCTGCGCCTCGCGCGCAATGATGCGCCGACGGTACTGGCGCACCAGGACATCATGGCGCCGAGCCCCGCGCTCCCGGGCAGTTACCCGGTGCACACGATGTACTACGGCAGCGGAACGGACAAGCATCGCGCCGAGTACCGTGATTCGGTCACCTTCAAGACGAAGCCGGTTGACGGGACCAAACTCGCTACTGCCACGCCGGAGCGGAAGAAGTACTGGGGCTTCGGCTTCGATTCCATGCCGGTCAACGGCCGCATCTGGTATCCGGAAGGGGCGGGGCCGTTTCCGCTGGTGCTGATCGTCCACGGCAACCACAGCATGGAAGACTACTCGGACCCGGGCTACGCCTATCTCGGCGAACTGCTGGCGAGTCGCGGGTACATCTTGGTCTCGGTCGACGAGAACTTCCTGAACGGCGGGATCGGGGGTGAGAACGACGCACGCGGCTGGATGCTGCTCCAGCACCTGAAGGTGTGGAAGACCTTCAACGACTCGGTCGGCAGTCCGTTCCACCATCGCGTGGACATGAACAATATCGCCCTGATGGGGCACTCCCGCGGCGGTGAGGCCGTGGCCGTCGCGGCCGCATTCAACACCCTGAAGCGCTACCCCGACAACGCCGCGCTCACCTTCGACTTCAATTTCAATATCAAGGCCATCGCCGCGATCGCTCCGGTGGATGGCCAGTACCAACCCTCCAGCAAGCCCACTCCCCTGGACAACGTCAACTACCTGGTCATTCACGGCTCGCACGATGGCGACGTCTCGTCGTTCATGGGGCTGCGGCAGTACTCACGTATTCGCTACACCGATGGTCAGCCGCACTTCAAGGCGGCGGTTTGGATGTATCGCGCCAACCATGGCCAGTGGAACACCGAGTGGGGCAAGAGTGACGCCGGCCCGCGCGGTGAGCGCTTCCTCGACCTCCGCGGCTTGCTGCCGCCCGAGGAACAGCGTGCGATGGCCCAGCTCTACCTCTCGGCCTTCCTCGACGCCTCGCTGCGCGGCAAGAGCGAGTATCTCCCGCTCTTCCGCGACCATCGCGTGGCGGGGACGTGGCTCCCGAAGACGATGTACGCGACCCGCTTCCAGGACGCCGGCTATCGGGCGCTGGCCAACTTCGATGAGGACGTCGACGTGACCACGGGCAGTGCCCCCGGCGTGAAGATCACCGGCGACTCGCTGGCGACGTGGAAAGAATCGGTGATGCCGCTCCGCTCGCGCGGCGGGCAGGTGGGACGCTTCGCGGTCTGGCTTGGGTGGAACAACCGCCTCGCCGGTAAGGACACCACCAAGATGGGCCCAGCGGCGGCCTACACCGTGACCGTCACCGACTCGATCCGGAAGGCGTGGTCGGTCGGAACGGCCAGCGCGCTGGAATTCTCGCTCGCCGTCACCGACGAGAAGCCGGGACCGCGCGCCATCGCGAAGGACTCCACCAAGGCGAAGGCCGATTCCAGCAAGGCCAAGAGCGACTCCACCGCCAAGCCGGCACCGAAGAGCAAGGAACAACTCGCCAAGGAGAAAGCCGAGAAGGCGGCCAAGGCGAAGGAGGAAAAGATCAAGGCCGACAAGGAAAAGAAGGAGAAGCCGAAGAAGGAGGTGAAGGATTCCACGCCGCTCGAACTCTCGATCGAGGCGATGGATGCCGCCGGTAACCGGGTTTCCTTGCCACTCTCGACGTATGGCGTCGCCCGTCGGCCGCTCGAGGTGACGGTGTATCGACGCGCGGGCGCGGACAAGTCGGGCTTTGGCTCCCTCGCCGAATTGGTGCCGCAGACCTACGTCATCCGGTTGACCGACTTCCGTGACAAGGATCCGCGCTTCGATCCGTCACAGCTCACCTCGCTGCGCTGGGTCTTCGACAAGACCAAGGCCGGCACGGTCATCCTCACCGATATCGGGCTTTCGAACATTGCCCCGACCTTCTTCGTTGGACGGGCTCCATGAAGCGGCTGCTTCCCTTCGCGTTGATCACGGCCCTCGTCGGCACCGCTCCAGCCCAGAGTCCGACCCAGCCGCCGCCGCTGCTCCTTCTCCCGGGATCGACCCGCGGCATTGGGCTCGGCAACGCGTACGTCGCGGGGGATACCCCTGACGTGATTTTCTACAATCCGGCACAAGTCGGCGATTCGCGTGGCACCGTCGTCTCGCATCAGCGATTCGGGTCCCACGCCTCGCTGGCCTCCCTCGCCACCAATACCAGCGCGCTTGGCCTGACCGTCGGCTTCGGCGTGCAGTACATCGAGTACGGCGCCGAGCGCGAGGATGGCGCCACCTCCATCGGCAAACTGGCCCAAGGCGGTGACTTCGCCGCGTCGAGCGTCCTCGGCGTGATGAGCTTCTCGAAACAGCAGAACGGGATGCGCGTCGGCGTCACGGCCAAGTATCTCGCGCAGCAGGTCGCGCTCGGTCGGCAGAGTACGCCCTCCTTCGATATCGGTTTCGCGAGAGACATTTCCTTCGTGACTGTCGGCCTGGTGCTCGCGGACCCTGACGGGGTCCTCGAGAATCACTCGACCCCGGCCCTCCGGCTCCCCACCAAGGTGACGCTGGGCGCCATGGCGACCGGCCTCCCAGTGAGCACCTGGTTCGATGGGGGACTCTCGGCCGCGCTCACGACGGACACGCGCGGACGGCTGGTGCCGGCCGGCGGCGTCGAGTTGAGCTATGTCCCGGTGAGTGGTTGGAGCTTCACCGGCCGCGTCGGCGCGCAGGCCGCGATACAGCCCGAACACGACGGTGCGTCAGCGCTGACCCTCGGGGCGAGCGTCAATGCCGATCGACTGAGTCTGGACTATGCGTTTCAGCAGTTGAAGGGGGCGGGTGCGACGCATCGGGTGGGGGTGCGGTTCAGGTAGGGTGATCGATGATCGATCATCGATCATCGACTTCCCTCACCACGCCAGCACCCTTCCCCGCCAATCCACCATCCGCCCATTGACGCTGTCATCGGCCGCTTCGAGCATGGCGA
>JBBQJU010000121.1:0-7954 GCA_038326215.1 Gemmatimonadales bacterium
CGGCGGCGCTCGATTGTCAGCGGGAGGTAATGCGCGGCGCTCCTCGTGGCGGGACACGGCCTGTCGGCCGGCCGCTCGGCCGGCTCAGAACGGCGCTGGCCGCTCGAACGCCAGCGCCTTCCCGCTCCCCGGGTGCATGAAGGCCAGCCGCTCCGCGTGCAACTGCAGCCGCTCCCCCTCGAGCGGCGGGGTCCTGCCATACAGCCGGTCGCCCACGATGGGTGCATCGAGTCCCTCTGGGTGCGCCGCGTGCACACGCAGTTGGTGGGTCCGTCCCGTGCGGGGAGTGAATCGCACCCGGCTGCGGCCAGTCTCTCGCGCAGTCACCGTCCATTCTGTCTCGCTCGGCTTGCCGTGTACCGGATCATGAATCTGCCTGGGCCGATCGTCCACGTCGACGCGCAGCGGCAGGGTGATTCGGCCGTGATCCGCAACCACTATTCCCTCCAGCCAGGCGACGTACTCCTTGTCGATCTGCCGTAACGAGAACAGTCGCTGCAGCGCCGAGGCGGTGGCTCGGTCCTTCGCGATCAGCAGCAGCCCCGAGGTGTCGAGGTCGAGGCGATGCACGGCGAGCGGCCCCGTCGCCTCGGGATAGCGCGCACGCAGGCGAGTCACCACCGAGTCCTGCAGCAAGGCACTGCGTCCGGGCACCGTGAGCAGTCCGCTCGGCTTGTCGACCACGAGGAGCTGCTCGTCCTCATAGACGACCATTGGCTCAGATGGGTCGATGGCGGCCGAGCCGAACAACGGCGGTGGATCCGCCGGGAGCCCGTCGAGCATATGCGTGAGGATCGGTAGGCACTTCCCGCGACACGCAGCGTAGAACACGCCCGGATGGCGGTCCCCTGTCCGCGATGGGGCGCCCCACCAGAACTCCGCCATCGCGAGCGGCCGAAGCCCGAGCCGGTAGGCATGGGCCAGCAGTTTCGGCCCCGCGCAATCGCCCGAGCCGCCGGGTGGCTCTGCCGGCGCGAAGAGCGCACGGAGTGAGCGCACATCGCCTCGCGCGCTCCGGAAGTGGTAACTCTCCTGGATCTGGCGTAGCAATGTCCGTGACCGAACGGAGCGTGCTTCGTCGAGGGCGCGAATTGCCGCGGTGACGCGCGCCGTATCCGCCGCGTAGCCGTGATCGGACATCTCGGCCAGCCGCGTGGCGCGCTCGGCCTTGAAGTGGTCCATCTCGGCCTCACCCGGAGTCCACACCATGTCGCGTGCTGCCGAATCAAAGGCGGGAGGTGTCCAACCGTGAATATCCCACTGCCCATCCACCATACCCGAGAAGCCTCGCAGGTAGCCGATCGTTCCGCCCGGCGCGGCGACTACCAGCACCCCGAACATCTTCCCGTTCCCCGCCTCGTGCAGCCGCCATGAATGCGCGTGGTGTGCCTCCACCGTGGCGATGAGTTCCATGGCGGCGCGGTGCGCCAGCGGGTGCACCGCGCCGCGGTCGAAGGGGCTCGGAAAGTGGCTGGGCCATTCTGTCATGGCCGGGGCGGGGGCGAAGAGGATCATGGGCAAAGCATTCGGGAGAGGTCTGCGCTCAGTACCCCTTCGCCAGCCCCCGACCGCGCGGCTCCGTGACGCCGCGCCATTTCCCGTCTTCGCGATGAATGCTCTGCGCATTCGCGAGGAATCCCCACGGCGACGTCTTCACCGCATGGCCGAGCGGTCGCATGAAGGCGATCGCGCTGTCGGCCCACGCGGTGTTCTCGACCACCAGGGAATCCGGCACATCCTGATGGTGGAACTGCGGCGCGGCCATGGCCTCGCCCAGCGTGCGGCCGTAGTCGACGAGACTCACGATCTGGTGCACCACCGTCGTGATGATGTACGCCCCGCCGGCGGCACCGGTAACAAGTTCCACGCGGTACGTCGAGTCCAGCATGATGGTCGGCGACATACTCGAGAGCATACGCTTGCCAGGGGCAATCGCGTTCGCGCTGCCCTGCACCAGGCCCATGGCGTTCACCGCGCCCACCTTTGCGGTGAAGTCATCCATTTCGTCATTCAGCAGGAACTGCCCATCCGGCACCGTGAACGCCGCCCCATAGCTCTCATTCAGCGTCGTGGTGATGGCCACCGCATTCCCTGCCGCGTCCACGACCGAGAAATGCGTCGTGTGTCTCGGCTCCGGCGACTCGACCGTGCGTATGCTGCCAGACGACAGGGTACCGATCTCGGATCGCAGCGCCGCCGCCGTGTCCGCCGACAGGAATGACTGCACCGGGATCGTCATGAATGCCGGATCGCCCAGGAGCGTGTTGCGGCGCGCGTAGGCTCGACGTTCCGCTTCAGCGAGGAGGTGAATCGACGCTGGGGAGCGCCACCCGAGCGAGGCAACATCCCGGCCTTCAAGGATGCCGAGGATCAGCGCGATCGTCAGGCCACCAGACGAGACCGGCGGCATCGACACGATGTGGTGGCCGCGATAATCGAAGGTGATCGGTTCGCGCCATACCGGCTGATAGGCGCGCAGGTCGGCGAGTGAGATGATGCCGCCGCTCCGCTGCATCGCCGCGACGATGAGCGCTGCGGTCTCGCCCTGATAGAAGCCATCGCGACCACGCTCCGCGATGCGCCGCAGCACCTGCGCCAGTTCCGGAGCGCGCCAGAGGTCACCGAGCGGGCGGAATTGGCCATCCTTCAGGAACAGCGCGGCGCTCGCCGAGTCAAGCGCAAGGCGATGGGCACCACCTTCGTCGTCATCGCTAAAGGCCGAGTCGATCGCAAAGCCCTGCTCGGCGAGCGCGATGGCGGGTGCCACGACCTCCGTCCACGGGCGGCGACCATACTTCCGGTGGGCCTCATATAAGCCGGCGACGGAGCCGGGCACGCCGGCGGCGAGCGCACCGGTGAGGCTCTTGTCGGTCACGTTGCCGGACGCGTCGAGATACATGTCCCGTGAGGCGGCGCGGGGAGCGACCTCGCGGAAGTCGAGGGCGACGTTCTGCCCATTGATTCGCGCCACCATGAATCCGCCACCACCGATGTTGCCAGCCGCCGGGTAGGTCACCGCCAGCGTCATCGCGACGGCGACGGCGGCATCCACTGCATTGCCCCCCGCCCGCAACACATCGAGGCCAGCCTGCGTCGCGTAGGGTGAGGCGGAGACCACCATGGCAGAGTCGGCGGTGACAACCGTGGCGGGGCGCGAGGCGAGACGTGCGATTGAGGGCGCCCCAGCGCCGGCCGATGCAGCAGTCGCGGGGGCCGATGTCTCAGCCGGTGTACAGGCGGCGAAGAGAGCCGCCGTCGCGAGAACCAGTGGGAGGCGGGGAATGGTCATGCCGGGAAGATAGCGCCCGGCGATCGCGGGGGGACCATGCCGCCACGACATCCTCAGCGATGGACTCGCCACCGCCGTCAGCGGGTTGTCGGACGGCGAGACCCCGTTCTCATCGGGCCAGCGCGGCGATCACGAATCCCGCGCCGATGCCCAGCGCCATCAGCACGAACGATAGCAGCGTCCAGACCTGCGCCGGCACAAGCTCGCGCGGGGTCTCCGGGTAGTGTCGGAGGCGACGTGCTGCCGCGATCGCATGCGGAAAGCCGATCATGCCCATCATGACCGACAGCGGCAAACCGGCCAGTGGCAACAGGAGGACGCCGACGTAGGCGATGGCGACCAGCACGGCGAACCACCACGCCGCCCTGCGGCGACCGAGACGAACGACCAGTGTACGCTTGCCGGCCATGGCGTCCGCACGCGCGTCGGGGAACTCATTGATCAACAAGAAGGCGCCGATTGCGAGACCGAGCGGGGTGGCGGCCCACAGCACGGTGCCATCGACGGTGTGTCGCTGCACCAGATACGTCCCGGCCGCAATCAACGGTCCGTACGTGAGCACCACCGAGAGTTCGCCACATCCACGGTAGGAGAGCTTGAGCGGGGGCGCGTGATAGAAGAACGCCACGGCGATGCCAACGATGCCCAACCAGAGCACCGCGGGCTCGCGCACGAGGACGATCGCCACCCCACACACCACCGCGATCGCGTAGAAGACCCCAGCAACCATCGCCGTCTGCTGGCGCGTCAGTAGCCCGTCCACGATGACCCGTTTGCCGCCCGAGAACGGCGTACGCTCATCGTCGTTGACCTCCGCATCGGTGCCCGAGTCCCAATCAATGATCTCACCAGAGGCGTTCTTGGCCCCTTCGACGGAGAAGATTCCCAGCATCGTGAGACCGAGCCAGCCCCACTGCATCGGTCCGGCGCAGGCCGCGGCAGTCGCGCCGACCAGCATCGAAGCGGCCGAGGCAAGGGTGATCCGCGGGTCGACCACCCGCCATACGCCGGTCGCGATGGTATGGCGCCGTGGCGCCTCGGCCATCGTCGGCGCAACGCGCTCCGAGCGAAGAGTCTCAGGTGATGATGACATAGGCCGGAATCTATCCCGTTGTCCGCGCGCGATCTGAAGGGGGAACCTGCTGAGACCCCCTCAGCCTCCGTCACTCGCGCTCGGCGACCGCGCCTGCACCCGCGCAAGATGCCGGCCGAACGCACGCATGACCCACGCGTGCGCTGGCGCCTGCGAGATCCGATACAGGAGCCACGGCAGCGCGGGGACAAAGCCGTGAATCGCCGCCAGCGTGTGCCGGCGATGGGCGACCTGCCGGAACTCGAACCAACCGGTGGTGGTCGTCCTGGAGAGCAGACCGCCGACGATGTGGAACTTGTCCCGGTCGTCGTCCGACGCGTCCTCCATCAACTCGAGCACCAGCAATGGCCGGGGGAGGCGCGCCAGCGAGAAGGTCAGCCGCGTCGTCCCCACCACTCGATCAACGCGAACGAAGAGTCGGAAGAACTGTGGCAGCCACGTCATGTACTCGTTCGAGATGAAATGCGTGTCGTGGTCAGGCATCGGCGGCAATCGCTGAATGGAGCGCACGGTCGATTCGCGCGGGGCGCCGGTCCGCGCACGGGGCGATTGGGCGGTGACGGCCGGTGGCGCATTGCGCGTGTGATCAAGCATGGCCTTGAACGATCGATACCGAATCCACTCGGCGATCTCTGGTTCAGGCGGTGGTTGCGGCAGGTCGCACTGCAGACTGTCGATCAGTGGCGCGACGAGCTCGTAGGAGGAGCCACTGAACAGCTGGACCCAGCGCTTCGAAAAGCCAGTCGACGAGATCGGCACCGGCAGCATGCGAATCGTCTTGCCCATCGATGCGGCCGTGAGGCGCAGCATCTGCTCGTAGCTGAGCGATTCGCCGTTCGTGAGGTTGAACGTCCTGCCCATGTGCGATGGAGAACGGATGCACCCCTGCAACACGGCGACGACATCGTCAACATGCACGGCCTGACCGAGGCTCTGTGTCCACCGGGGCAGCACCATCCACGGCAGTCGACTCACCAGTGACCGGAGAATCTCGAATGAGGTTCCGCCAGCACCCACTACCATGCCGGCCCGCAGCGCGGTCACCGGAATGCCGGAGACGTGGAGCACGTCCTCGACCTCGTGCCGGCTCTGCAGGTGCTGGCTGACGAAGCCCGCGTCCGGCACCAGCCCGCCGAGGTAGATGATCTGCTGCACGCCATGGTGGAGACACGCCCGGACGAAGTTGTCGGCCAGCAACAGGTCCGTGTCGTGAAAGTTCCCCTGGAAGAGCCGCGACGACGGCATCATCGAGTGCACGAGATAGATGGCGACGTCCACACCCTCGAGGGCCGCCCTGGTACTGCTGGCCGAGAAGAGATCGCAGGCCCGCCACTCGACGCCGTTGGCGGCCGGTCGTGCCGCGCGCGACAGCGCGACGACCTCGTACTGCTCCCGCAGCGCGGAGACGAGGTGCGACCCGACGAAGCCGCTCGCGCCGGCGATGGCAATACGGGGTCGACGGCCGTCCCTCACTCGGTCAACCGCCGCCACGCCTCCGTGGCGAGGTAGCCGTTCAGCACACAGAGCACGAGCGCCGGCAGGGTGAGCAAGACGCCGTCTCGCATGCGCAAGCGAACACCAACGCCCAGCAGCATGAGGATGGACAAGCCGAGCGCGGAGGCCGCGAGCAGCGGCAGAAACCAGAGGCCGACGAGGAGACCGGCACCGCCGAGCGCTTCGAGCGAGCCGGTCAGGGTGCGAAATCGTGCCAGGCCAAAGCGCTCGAATTCACGCAGCATACTTGGCGACCGCAGACAACTGATGCCGTACGCCAGAAACGCGACCCCTGACGTCACGGTGATGGCAGCAAACCAGGTCACCTACAGTGCCGCGCCGCGCGACTGGACGGCCACGTAGAGCGAGAGCAGCAGCAGCAGAAAGGACGCGACGTACTTGGAGGCTGGGTGCTTGGCGCGCCAGTGGAAGAACTGCGCACAGACCATGAACAGCGCCATGACCGCGGCGGCGGGGAAAACGAGTCCCGGATACCAGAGGCCGGCGAGCAGCCAGGCCGACGCGGAAATCTTGGTGGCACCCACCAGGTTGCGCACGACATCGGAGAGACCGTATTCGGTGAACTCGCGCTGCACATTCGGCAGGCGCACCACCCACACGAACAAGACCGACACGGCGATCAGGACCTGCGCGATCATCACGGTGAGTTCCATGCGCTTCACTCCCGGTGGAAATGGTCGATAGCTTGAACTGAACCTTCACCTGCGCCGCGTCCGATGGCAAGGCGTGTGGCCGGAATGCGGGCGACGCGCCCGGTAGGCCTCTGCGGACTCGAATGCCGCATGGAAGATCGGTGGGTGGCCTCGCCAGCGTGGGATGGGAACGGGGGAGTCCGACCTCAGGCGGGAGGTTCAGACGCAGCTCGGTGGAAAACAGGGACGGTCTGAGCAGGTTGGCAGGATCTCATGCATTGGAGCCCCCGGCGATCCCGGGGTGATTCACCCGGCTGAAGCGGCCGGAGCGCATCATATGGCCCCCGCGCCTCGGATGACCTTCCCCAGCGTCATTTCTCGCCTCTTAGGGAAACACTGCATCTCACCACGGGGGAACCATGTCTCATCGCCGCTTCCAGCAGGCCATCGTTGCTGCCGCCACTACACTGCTTCTTGGCTGCATGACAACCAGTCCGACCGCCATCGACGTAGAAACGGTCGACGTATCGCCTACCGCTGCGACTATCGAGATCGGTGAGAGCAAGACGCTGGCGGCGACCCCCATGGCAGCAGGCAATGTCCTGACCGGCAGAACCATCACCTGGCTGAGTAGCAACATGGTCGTCGCGACGGTCGATGCGAATGGTTCAGTCCACGGTCTCAAAGGCGGCACGACCCGGATCACCGCCACCAGCGAAGGCAAAGTCGGCGGCGCCACCGTAACGGTCAACCACCCGATCCCGGTGACCCTGAGTATCGCGCCCACATCCACCACCGCCGGCAGTCCGCAATTCGTGTTGACGGTCGCCGGCAGCAACTTCGTGTCCGGCGCTGAAATCCGCTGGAACGGCACGGCACGTACCACCACCCTTGTTTCCGTGACCCAGCTCACCGCCGTCATCCCCGCCAGCGACATCGCCACGACCGGCTCGGCAAATATCACCGTCGTCAACCCAACGCCAGGCGGCGGTACCTCGGCTACGCAGACCTTCACGATCACGGCCACCACAGGACCCGTCACCAACCCCTCGCCGGTGCTCACATCGATTTCGCCAACCACCTCACTCGTTGGCAACGCCGCGTTCACCTTGACAGTGAATGGCTCCGGTTTCGTGGCGGGATCACAGGTCCGATGGAACGGCAGCCCCCGAGCAACGACGTTCGTGTCGGCGGTCAAGCTCACTGCCGCCATCACGGCCGCTGACATCGCGTCGGTCGGCACGGGGCAGGTAACGGTCTTTTCGCCAACACCCGGTGGTGGAACATCTGCGCAGTCGGCGTTCACCCTCACGGCATCCCTTTCGCCCGCTGTCGCCCTCGGCCAAAATCACGGCTGCGCAATCAAACCCAACGGGAGTGCCTGGTGCTGGGGCAGCACCGCCTCCGGCAGGCTGGGTAACAACA
>JBBQJU010000122.1:0-7916 GCA_038326215.1 Gemmatimonadales bacterium
TCGTCCTTGGTGTGCCAGGGGGGATAGGTGAAGTCGATGACATCGATGGTGCGGATGCCGGCCGCGATCAGCGGCGTATGGTCGTCCGTCATCGCCTGGCCCGACTCGCGCACGAAGATGTGTCCGAAGCCCATCTTCTCCGCCGTGCCCCACATCAGGTCGACCACATCCGGCGCGGCGATCTGCGAGTAACCCTCGATCGGCAGCCGAAGGTCCTTGTCACCCACCATATCGAAGAGCACGGCGAACCGCGGCGTCGCGGGGCCGAGCAGGTGCTTGCTGTAGTACGTCGAGCCAATCAGCACATCCGGCCCGAGCGGCGTGGTGAAATGGCCGTAGTCCTCGCCATCGACGAAGAGCAGATCGACTCCCTGCGTCGGTCGCCGCTGCTTCAGCGCATCCATCACGCCGAGCAGAATCGCCACACCCGACCCGCCATCGTTCGCGCCGGGCACCGCCTGCGTGGTGTCCCGCTGGCCCGGTCCATCGGTGCGGGGCCGCGAATCCCAGTGTGCCACGTAGAGGATCCGGTCGGTCGCCGCCGGATTGAAGCGGGCAATGATGTTGATCTGGGGGATCGAGTCGCCTTGCAGCGTTCGATGCCACCACCGCTGCACCACCACGGTGTCCGCCCCCGCGCGCGCCAGCGAGTCGAGCCACCCCGCCATGGCCGCGTGCCCCGGCGTGCCGGGGATGCGTGGACCAAAGGCGAGCTGCTGCTCGACGCGCGCCAATGCCGCCGCGCCGTCGAACTCCTTCACCAGCTGCGCCTCGCTGCCGTCGGCGCAACCGGCGAGCAGGACGAGGGCGGCCGACAGGAAGGTCCGTGTCATTGGAAGTCCAGGGAGGAAAGAGGCATGCTGAACGAGACACTCAGAGAGAGGTTCGAACTCTTGCGCTGCAGGTGGCGGATGTCGTTGAGCACCCAGCCCAACTGGAAGCCAGCCCGGACGCTGCCGCGGAGGTCGGTCGAGAGGGTGGTTCGGACATCCCACTGCCGGACATCGGAATAGGGAACGCACCCCTCGGCACCACGCTCGAGGCAGGAGAGGTTCTCGAGTCGCACCACCGTCACCTGCGTCAGGAGGCTCTTGCGTAGTGACGAAAGCCGCGCCGGGAGCGACACCGACCAGTCAACCACGCCGCTGTAGCGCATGTTGTCCTCGTGGGTGACGTTGCCGTTCAGCGCGGTGGTTCGCCGTTCGCTCCCTGCATCGCCGCGCAGCGAGAGGTTGCCCCGGAAACTGAGCAGCAGGTCGGGCTGGAACGATCGGCTCTCGGACGAGAGCTGGGTCGAGCCCGACGCCCCCACCAGCGGGTTGCGCGCCTCGGCCGTCTGCTTGCGGAGCGTCACGCCGCTGCGCAAGAGGAGCAGCGGGCCGCGGTTGATCGAGCGGGCGAACGTGACATTCCCGCTCGGCCATTCGGTGGTGCGCGTCGAGGTGACCAGAAAGCCCGCCTGCTGCAACCGCTGGTACCGATCGCTCTCGGCCTGCGAAAACTGCAGCGACGCGGAGAGCCCGAGCGGGAAGTCGAAGGTGGTGACCGCCGACAGTTCGAGAGCGTCCAGCGCACCGGTGGCGCGGTCCGCGCCGCGGTTCAGGAAGCGGTCGAAGCCGCCGAGCGCCAATTGGTAGTCGAGCCCCGGGTCGAAGGTCGCGAGGTCGAAGGTCGACTGCCGTGTCCGGCGACGGCTCACCTCGATCGGCCGCATCTGCGCGAACCATCGCGACGCACCGCTGCTGTCCCCGAGGACTCGGCGCGCCAGCATCGCCGGGTCGATGGATACGCCGAACTCAAGGGTCCGCGAATTGTTGACCGTCTGCGGCAGCAGATACGCGCCGGCCGTGTCGCCGAGGACGCGGATCGGGTTGCGCGTGGTGAGCGAGCGCGAGAGCAGGAAGTTCGACCCCGAGGTCAACCGCGGCCGGAGCCAGCTGGTCAGCCGCGGCGCGAGCGTGATGGCCGAGGTGATGCTCCGGTCGCGCTCGACACCGACATCGGTCCCGAACAGCTCCCGCCGAGACGCGCCGGCAAGCCGCCCGAGTGCCGTCGAGTCATTGTAGCGACGGAGGTCGCGCGTGCTTTGCCAGTTGCCGGTCGCCGACAGCATCCCGATCGGCTGCCAGCCGAAGCCGGCGTCGTTGCGCCACAGGTGCTGGAGCGAGCTCACCGGCCGCAGCACCGAATCGCTGAGCCGCTCGATCGGGATGCTGAAGGAGGTGAAATCACTCACGGACCGCGACAGCGTCGAGCCGAAGCGGACCGAGGTTGGCCAAGGGGAGAGCCGCGCGCCGATCACGCCGCGGCCCGCTTCCGACTCCGCCAGCCAGCGCGGCAGGCGCCGGGCGAGTCCACCGAGGCCGAGCGAGCGCGGGCGCGACGGCGCCGAGAAGAAGTAGCCCAGCGAGACGTTCCAGAGCGACGACGAGGCGCCGCTGAGTTCCGTCACGTTGGTCCCGCCGCTCCCCGTGGCCGAGAGGGCCATGGGGTCGACGAAGAGCCGCATCCATCGCGACGTGGACGAGAGCGACGCGCGCCGCAGGCTCACGCTCCAGTACGTCGCGCTGTTCCGCGGGCGCCGGAGCCCCGCCAGTCCGCCCGCCGTGATGTCGGTGCCGGTGAGCAGCTGGGGATCGACACGGCCGCGGTTGTGGCTGACCTGGAACGGCATCGAGACGCCGAGGCCCGCGGGAAGGAATCGATCGAGCTGCATCGTGGCCACTGCCGAGAGGCCGCCGGTCGTCCGGTAGCTGGGCACCTCGCCGATCTGCCGGAAGCGTCCGTCGACGTAGGTGTAGCCGACATCGAGGGTACCGTAGTCACCGGCCTCGAGTCGCGCCCCGAAGGCGCCTGCCATCCCCGTCTCGGCGACCGGCCGCGCAATCCGAATATCGTCGACCCAGAGTTCAGTCTCGGCGATCGGCGCGCCCATGGAGGTCCGATAGAAGCCCGCGCTGAGTTCCTGGATCGATCCAAGATTGGGTGGCGAGACGCGCGGGTCGCGGATGTGGACCAGATAGGGGCCATCGCAGATCACGTACGCGGTCGGGTCCCCACCACAGCTGCTCGCCCCGCTCGGTGGTTCGTTCGCGAGCACGCGCTGCTCCAGCTCGGCCCGCAGCTCCCGCCACCGTTCGAGGTCGACGATGGCCTCGGGGTCCCAGGTGCTGGTGCGTGCCGAGGCCCGGAAGAGATAGAAATTCGAAGCGTCAGTCCCGACCTTCACGAAGGCCTGGAGTTGACCATCGTCCCATCCTGGCCCGCGCCCCCGGAACCAGACGCGCAGCTCGCGGTAGGCCTGCAACGTCTGCGCCCCCGTCGCGAGCCGGGTATACCCCTCGGCACGCTCACCGCTCCGGAGGTCGCGGCCGATGATCCGGAGCGACTTCTCGTTCACCTGCTGCACTGTCCCGCTGTTTGCCCCGGTGATGGCACTCGGGCCGTTGCGCACGCCCGGTGGCGAGACGTAGCCGAGCTCGATGTTCTCGGTCGAGATCGACGAGACCGCGATCTCGCCGCGCGGCTCGGCGGTCGACCCGGCGAGGTTGGCGATCGGCCGGTCACTCCGGCGGATCCAGGGCGCCCCCGTCAACCGCATCCGCGCCAAGCCAAAGCGGACCACCTGGTCGGCGGTGCCCGGATCGGGCGGTGTCACGAAGCCGATGCGGAGCTGCTTCACCAGCCGGAGGTCCGGCGTGCCGATGGTCGCGTCCGGGTTGCGCAGCGGAATTCGGTACAGCGTCCAATGGGCCTGCCGTCCGAGCTGGTCGACGACCAGGCGGTCGCGCACCTGAAACTTCGGGTCGGCAAGGTCGACGACGAAGCGATAGACGTTGTCGATGGCCCCTTGGGCATCCAGCACCAGATCGTTGTCGAGATCCTCGCTATCGAGTCCGCCATTCCCGTTCGAGCAGCGAGCCCCGAGATCGCCCCACGGATAGACGGCGACGGCGTTCGAGAGGCGCTGGCTGCAGAGCGCCAGCGATGGCACCACCCCGCCGTCCGGACCGCGGAGCGTGTCGGGGCGGTCACCGAGAATGCCGATGTCATCGGTCCGGGCATTGAAGGAACCGAAGGCCGTGCGCTCCGTGTTGAGCCGCCCTGCGCCGACATATTGTCGCCCGAGAAAGGTGGTGTCGCTGCCATTCACCGTGAAGCGTTCCGGGGCCATCGACACGGCGTCTTCACTGACCGACCCGAAATCCAGCACCATGCGCATGCCGGCCTGGCGGGTGGGGCGCTCGCTGCCTTCGTAGACCCAGAACTCGAGCGCTTCGTTGCGGCTGATATCGAGGCCGGTCGGCGAGAGCGAGGTCGTCAGCGTGCGCCACCGTGGGCGGAAGTCGCGACGCGGCTGACTCCAGTGCGACTTGTTGGAGAAGTCGACCTGCCCACCAGCCGTGTCGGCATGCAGCGTCATGTACATCACGGTTTCGAGCGCCTGGATGCGCGAGGAGGTCGTCGCGATCAGCGAGTCGATGTCCTGCGGGGCGATCTCGACGACGCCACCCTTCCCGTTCGGGAGGAGGTTCTGCCAGATCAGCTGCACGGCGTCGGCGAGATCAAAGTTTGCGCCGAGGCCGAGCGCGTCGAGCGACGCGGTGGAGGTCGGACGCGACCCGGCAATCCAGGCCAGCTCGGCCAGCGAGAGCTGCCGACCACCGTCGTTCTCGAACTCCTCGAGAAACGCCTCGCCGGAGCGATTCGGATCAGGACGCGAGAAGGCCAACTCGCCCTGCAGGCTCAGCATGGACGGTGCGGTCGACGCCCGGCCCGTGAGCCGGTTCAGGAAGCGGCTGACGGCGGGGGCATTGAACCGGAAGTCCGCGACGGCACCGCCGATGAGCGAGGCGGTCGGCTCGAAGCCGAGTGGTGGTCGGTTGAAGGCGGTCGCCTCGGCCTGATACAGCCCCAGCGCGTGCACCGTGCCGTACCGCCCCACCTTCCACTGCGCGGTGAGTCCGCCGATCGTGGTGGGCGCCACCGCAAAGAATCCCCGCTCCTCGAAGCGAGCCGTCACCGTCGCGGTGCGATTGCCGAAGAGCGCCTCCGGGTTCGAGAAGCGGACCCGCCCCGTGTTGTACTCAATCGTGTAATCGACGTTGCGCTGGAGCCGCCGGCCGTCGACGAGCAGCTCCTCGCTCTCCTCGCGGAGCTGCACCGAGCCGAGCAACAGACCAGCGCGGTCGCCGCCCCCTCGGGCATCGTACTGCAGGCGCATGTCGAACTTTGACGGAGGACCCTGCGAGGCGAGGAGGTATTCCGGCGTGCGATAGAGGGAGTCATTCCGTTCGGATGTGGTCAGCCGCGGGTCCGCGAACGGCTGGGCACTCGGGAAGACCATGAAGACGTCGCGGATCACGACGTCGGCGCCCGGATCCCGGAGGCGCGGAAAGAGACGGTTCTCGGTGTCGAGCACCGCCTGGTCGGTCGGTACCGCCAACCCGAGCAGCGCCAGATACGTCCCGTTGCCGGTGAGTGGCCGCTCGGACCGGGCCACAAGTACGGAGGCGCGCGTCGAGGCGCGCACCAGATCGGAGCCGGCCACGCGATAGACCTGCCGCATCGCGTGATAGAAGAGCGGCGAGGTGATGCTGCGATTCGGGGCGACGATCAGCCGCAACTGGTCGCCTCGGGCAGGGTTGTCATCGGAGGGAAACGTCCCGACGAGGCTGCCATCTTCCGTGCGGTAGGAGACGGCGAGGAAGTCGGTCGGCCCGAGCCGGGAGGCGAGCACAAACCAGAGCCCTGAGGGATCGGGCCAGAAGTCCCGACCGGCCACCAGCGCCTGCCAACGGAACGGACCCGCCTGCTCGGCACCGTTGACCCCGGTGGCGCTAATGCCGTCGTAGTTGGTGGCCTCGCCGGGATTCACTCCGATGTAGCGATAGACACGCAGCTCCACTGGCCGCTGGCTCGGCGGGAGCGTGATCGCGCCGGCGGTGAGAATGTCGACCGACGGCCATCCAGGAAGGGTCCGGGGGTCGACCGTCCAGAAGAAGCGACCAGACTCGAAGTCGAGGTCGCGGGCACGCCGATCCTGGGGCTGCACCGTCTCGCTGCCGATCGTGAAAGTGCGCTCCGCCACCGAGCTCCCCTTCTGGGTCGCCAGGATCCCCTGCAACTCGATCGGCCCGACCTCGAAGGTGGCGTTCACGCCGAAGTTGTTCGAGGGAATTCCTGCGGTCAGATAGCGCGACGGCGGGGCGCGGAAGGTCGTGGTGCCGACCTCGATCCGCTTGACGACCTCATCCGGGAGACCCTGGTACCAGGCGCGGATCCGGTTGTTGTTGCCGAAGTCGGCCTGCGTGTTGAGGTCGAAGTCCAGAAAGAAGCGCTGGCCGATGGCGCCGCGCGCTTCGAAGTTGAGGATGTTGTCGATCTTCGGCGCGGTGAAGCCGCCGCGACAGCCGGAGAGCGGGTCCTGCAACAACAGCGGCGTGCAGGCGAGGTTGCGCTGCCGTGAGGTCGCCACTTCGAGGCGGAGATCGCCGTTGAAGGTGATATCGGCGACTTGCCGCCGCAGCCCGAACAGGCCACGATCGTCGGCGAGTCGGCCGGCGCTGTCGCGGGTGACCAGCACCGCGAGGAGTCGGGCGGTGGCGGCCTCACGCGACCGCGCGGTGAGGCGCGCTGACAGCGCCGAGTCAAAGATGGCCCGGGCCGACCACGGTGTCAGGCTGCCGGGCACCACCCAGGGCGCCCGCAGCACCGAGGCATGCACCAGCGTGTCGAGGAGCGCCGACGGCGGCGCGCGAAACGTCAGCGGCTGCCGGACGGTGTCCGCGGCGACGGCGGGGAGACTCGGGACCGGCTCCTGCGCCGCCAGGGTGATCGGCAGCAGGGCCAGTAGCGTAAGCAGTGCGATCGACGTGGCTGGCACCGCGGATGGGGGGACTGGGCGATTAGCTTGGAGACCGACCCGAAAACTACGCCCCTCCCGCGGGGCGCCACAACCACGCCGACCACATCCGCATGCGTCTTCTGTCGCGACACATCCTCCGTTCCCTCGCCGCCCCGTTCGGGTGGGGGGTCGTCGCGTTGACGGGAATGCTGTTGCTGAATCAACTCTACACCTTGATTGACCGCTTTGGGGGCAAGGGACTCCCCTTTTCCGTCATGGGCGAAGCGATTCTGCTCGCCCTCCCGGCCCTGCTGACCCTGACCCTCCCGATGTCGGTCCTGACCTCGGCACTGTACGCCTACGGCCAGCTCGCCGCCGACCTCGAGATGGTCGCGATGTACGCCAACGGCGTGTCGGTCTGGCGGATGGCGCGGCCCGCGATGATCGCCGCGGTCTTCATCGCCCTCATCAACTTCCTGATCTTCGACCAAGTCGTTCCGCGAAGCAACGCCCGTTTCACGACGTTGCAACAGGACGTGGTTCAGAAGCTGCCGACGCTCACGCTCCGGCCGCAGGTGCTCAATCCCCTGCCAAACCAATACGTCCTGCGCGCCGCCGAGATCGACCCGACCTCCGGGGCGTTGCGGGATGTGACCATTTATGACCTCTCTTCCTATCAGGGCTCGCGCGTGATCCACGCCACGCGCGGCGTGATGGGCGAGTCCCCGAACGGCAGCGACCTGCTGCTGACGTTGTACGACGGCGTCGCGACCGAGGTGAAGTCGATCGAACCGGGGCGCCTCGAACGGACGACGTTCGTGGTCAACCGGGTCCGCGTCCCGGGCGTCGCCAATCAGCTCACCCGAAGCAGCGACCGGTGGGACCGGAGCGACCGTGAGTTGACCGGCTGCGAGCTGTTGATGGGGATCGACACGGCGGCGTGGTATCGGAAGGAAGGCAAGCGTGATCGTGAACTGCTGACGCGACGCGACCTGCGCCGCCTCGCCGGGCTGCCCGACATGCGACCGCCCTCGATCCAGACAATGCCGACCCTGCCGACTCGATGCGC
>JBBQJU010000123.1:0-7868 GCA_038326215.1 Gemmatimonadales bacterium
GGCCACTGGGTTGTCAGGTCATCCGAAGCGTGGTAATATCCGTCGCTCGGTTCGGGCGATTAGCTCAGCTGGTTAGAGCGCGCGCCTCACATGCGCGAGGTCGGGGGTTCGATCCCCTCATCGCCCACTCGGTCCGAACCATCTCGCTAGGTGGCGTAGGACCGCCGAGTCAGTCAGTGAGTGGAGCCTCCCGGGCTGGCTCGGAACGGCAGGACAAACAAGAAGGCGGCTGCGATCCCAGGATCGCGGCCGCCGTTCTTGTGCCTCACCAAATCACGATTGTGGAAAAGTGCAATGTTGATAACTTGTCTTTTCCACACTGCAAGTCATTCCACCACAACCTGATCGCTTTTCGCCGTTCGCGAATCGCTGTTCGCCGTTCGCCTTTTGACCATCATCCAACCTCGACATCCCACGCCGCCAGCACTTCCGCTGCCGAGACCGTCGCCGTCCCTTGCTTCCCGACCTCGACCCCGGCCGCGAGGTTCGCCAGCCAGACGGCCTCGCTGATCTCGGCGCCCGCTGCCAGGGCGGCCGCGAGCCACGCGGTGACCGTGTCGCCGGCGCCGGAGACGTCGAAGACCTCCCGGGCGATCGAGGGCGTCCGCCGGAGCGGGGCATTGGCTGAGACCAAGACCATCCCTTCGGCACCGAGGGTCAGGAGGAGGTGCTCCGCTCCGAGGCGCGTCAGTGCGTCGGCGAGGTCGCGATCCTCCCCGGCAAAGTGGGTCCCGAGCGCCTGCTCCAATTCCCGGCGGTTCGGCTTGAAGACGGTGGCGCCGGCATAGCCGAAGAAGTTGCGCTGCTTGGGGTCGACCACGATGGGGATCCCCTGAGAGGTGGCGGAGGCAATCAGCGCCGCCGCGAGTGCCTGGTCCATGACCCCCTTGTCGTAGTCCTCGAGCACCACCGCGCCGCAGCCCGGCAGGGCGGCGAGGGCGGCATCGAGGAGTGCCTCGCGGGCGTGGTCAGGGAGGGGTGTCGTCACCTCGGTGTCGATCCGCACGACCTGCTGGCCTCGGGCCACGATCCGGGTCTTCGTGGTCGTGGGCCGACCACCCTGGGTCTGGATCCCGTCCGTCGCGATGGCGCGGGCCGCCAGGGCCTCGACAAGTGCCTCACCTGCCAGGTCGTCGCCCACCACGCCGTGGAGCCGGGGTGACGCGCCGAAGGCGGCGAGGTTGGCCGCGACGTTGGCTGCCCCTCCGGGGACGGCGTGCTCCTCCACGACGGTCACGATCGGCACCGGGGCTTCGGGCGAGATTCTTTCCACATCGCCCATGAGGTAGCGATCAAGCATCACGTCGCCGACGACCAACACCGCCGTTCGGGACATGGCGTCAAGGAGGGCCGCGACGCGCTCGCGGCTGAGCGGATGCAAGGTCTGGGTCATCCTCCAAAACTACCCGATCTCGGGCGCTCGCGGGTATCTTGGCGTCCATGTCGGACTTCGCAATCGTGGCCGTTCGCGGCCCCCTGGATGAATCGGTCCACCACGTCTCAGCGGCGGTGGTGACCTCCGAGGGTGCCCTGATTGCCCAGGCGGGCGATCCGGAGTTGGTGACCTATTGGCGGTCGGCCTCCAAGCCGTTCCAGTTGGCGCCACTCGTCGAGGACGGGGGGATCGAGCGCTTCGGGCTCGACCAGGAGATGTTGGCGCTCGGCTGCGGGTCCCACAACGCGGAGCCGGTGCATCGGGCCGTCGGTGCACGCTGGCTCGCCGCCGTCGGGCTCTCCGAAGAGGACCTCTCCTGCGGCGGGCATCCCTCGTTGTGGCCGGCACAGGCCGAGCGGATGATCCGCGACGGCGTGACGCCGACCCCGCTCTGGAGCAATTGCTCCGGCAAGCACGCCGGATTGCTTGCGCTGGCCCGGTTGCACGGTTGGCCGACCAGCGGCTACGAGGCCCTCGGCCACCCCGTGCAGCAGCGCGTTGCTGAGTCCATTGCCCGGTACACAGCTGTTCCTGCGTCGCGCCTGGTGTGGGGTGTTGATGGCTGCACCGCGGCGGCCGTCGCCCTGCCACTCTCCGCCATGGCCCGCGGCTACGCCGCCTTGGGCGCGGGCGAGACCCCGCCGATGGCGGCCCTGCGTGACGCGATGATCGCGTGGCCGATGATGGTCGCCGGCAGTGAACGGTTGGACACCGTGCTGATGGAGGCCTGGCCTGGTCGGGTGGTCGCCAAGATCGGCGCCGGAGGCGTCTTCAGTGCGGCCCTGCCGACCCTCGGGGTCGGGCTGAGCCTCAAGGTGCACGACGGCGACATGCCGTGCGCCGGCTACGCGCTGGTCGCGCTGCTCGAGGCCGTGGTGGCGCACTGTGATCCCACCGGCGACTGGCCGATGGACAACCTGGCGAGGTGGCGCTCGCCGAAGATCCGCAACACGCGCGGTGTCGTTACGGGGTCCTACCAGCCCCGCCTCGCGCTGCGCTTCGCCTGAGACGATTCCCCCATGACGCCTGAGACCAGTTCGGGACTCGACGAGTCCACCCGTACCCTCGTGACCTTGGCCGCGGCGATCGCGCAGGGCGAGGAACCGACCATCCGTGACCGCGTGGCCGACACAGTCGCCCGCGGCGTCGATCCGCTCTGGGTGGATGAGTTGCTGCTGCAGTCCGTGCTGATGGTCGGCTGGCCGCGGGCGCTCGTCGCCGCGACCCTCTGGCGTCAGGCGATCGGCGAACCGGCCGTCCACGGAACCACGGATCTGGACTACGCCGCACACGCCGACTGGCAGGCGCGCGGCGAGGTCACCTGTCGGCTCATCTATGGCGACAATTATCGCAAGCTCCGCGAGAACGTCGCGGCGCTGCATCCGGCGCTGGATCAGTGGATGGTCACCGAGGGCTACGGGCGCACCCTTTCGCGCCCCGGCCTCGAGCCGTGGCGCCGCGAACTCTGCGTGATTGCGCAGACCGCCGTCCTCGACACACCGCGGCAGCTGCATTCGCACCTGCGCGGTGCCCTCAATGCGGGAGCCTCCGTCGCACAGGTCGACGGCGTCCTCACGCTGGTTAATCCCTTCCTCTCCTATGACGACTTCAAGCGCGTCAAGGATCTCTGGGAAGGGGTGCGCGACAACTGGAGTCCCTTGGCATGAGCTTCGTCGATCGCGTGGTGGTGGAAGTGCAGGGTGGTGGTGGTGGCGACGGTGCCTCGTCCTTCGCCCGGTTCAAGTTCAAGGCCAAGGGCGGCCCGGACGGCGGCGACGGAGGCAACGGCGGCTCGGTCCATGTGCGCGCCGAGGCCAACCTCGCGACCCTGCTGGACTATCGCTACCGCACGTCGTGGAAGGCGGAGCGCGGGGGGCACGGCAAGGGGAAGAACATGACCGGGGCCTCGCGCGACGACGTGATCATGCCGGTCCCGCCCGGGACGTTGATCCTCGACGACGCGACCGGCGAGACGCTGGGCGAGGTGATGCGCGCCGGCGATCAGGTGCTGGTCGCGAAGGGTGGCCGTGGCGGGCGCGGCAACGCCCGCTTCACCTCTGCCACCCACCAGGCGCCCCGCGAATGGGAGGAGGGCACACCCGGGGAAGTGAAGCGATTGGCGTTTGTCCTCAAGCTGATCGCCGATGTCGGCCTGGTCGGTGAACCGAACGCGGGAAAAAGCACCCTGCTGTCGGTCATCAGTGCCGCGCGTCCCAAGATCGCGGACTATCCCTTCACGACACTCGAACCGAACCTCGGCGTCGCCGGGCTCTCGGGATCGCGCTCCTTCGTCGTCGCCGACATCCCGGGGATCATCGAGGGCGCGCACGCCGGCAAAGGGCTCGGTCTCCGCTTTCTGCAGCACGTCGAGCGCACGCGATTGCTCGCGTTCCTCGTGCCGCTCGACTCGCCCGATCCGCAGGCGGTGTATGCGCAGCTGCGTCGCGAGGTCGCGCTGTACAGCGAGGTGCTGGCCACGAAGCCGCACCTGGTCATCCTCAGCAAGGGGGACCTCCTCCCCGAGGGTGATGCGCTGCCCGAGCTGGACGCGCCTGACGCGCGGATGGTGGTCACCATCTCGTCCGTCTCCGGGCACGGCCTCGAGCCGCTGAAGGAGTCGCTGTGGAGTGCGGTGCAGGAAATCCGCGCCGAGGATGCCGAAGAGGAACCGTGGTCACCCAGCGATGAGGACGATGCCCGAGACGCCGCCGAAGTTGCCGACCCCTTCACCGACGAGCCCGACGCCTCCGACGACGACTGAGCTCGCGGAGCGCCATGCCTACCTGGCGTTGGCGCTCCTCGGGCAGCTTGGCCCCCGCCGCCTCGCCGCCCTCCTCTCGCACTTCGGTACCGCGCAGGCCGTGCTCGCGGCCTCCCCCACCCAGCTGCGCAGCGTACCCGGCCTTCCGCGTGCCGTGGTCCACGCGATCCGCGACGCCAACCCCGGATCGGTTCCCGCGCTGCTCGATGCGGCCGCTCGGGCAGGCCAGTCGCTCCTGGTGCCGCCATCGGCGGAATTTCCGGCAGCACTCCGTTCCATTCCGAGCCCGCCCGTCCTGCTCTGGGCACGTGGCCTCCTGCCATTGCTCGACGCACCCGCGGTGGCGATCGTCGGCAGTCGCGACCATTCCCGCTATGGCGAGGAGATCGCCCGCGAGTTGGCGATCGTGGCGGCGCGCGCGGGGATTGTGGTGGTGAGCGGCATGGCACGCGGGCTCGACGCGGTGGCGCACCGCGGCGCCCTCGACGCGGGTGGACAGACCATCGGTGTGCTGGGCTGCGGCGTCGACATCATGTACCCACGGCAGAACGCGGAGCTGTTCCGCCGGATGTACGCGGAGGGGTTGTTGCTGAGCGAGCATCCGCCGGGGCAGCGGCCGGACTCCCCCGGTGCCTTTCCGAGGCGGAATCGACTGATCAGCGGCCTCGCGCGGGTGACGGTGGTGGTCGAAGCGGCCGAGGGGTCGGGGACGATGTTGACCGTCTCGTCAGCGCTCGAGCAGGGACGGGAGGTCCTGGTGGTGCCGGGCCCCGTGAACTCGCCGACCTCGCGCGGCACCAATCGCCTGCTGCGCGAAGGGGCCACACCCCTGCTCGAGGCGAACGACCTCCTCACCCTCTTCGGGACAGCGCTGCCGACGACCGCCGATACGGGGCGACGGGCGCCGCCCTGCACGCTCTCCCCGACCGAGGCGAGGGTCTTCGATGCCCTCGGTGCGTCCGGCACGCACGTCGATGCGCTTGCCCTGGCGGTCGGGATCCCGGTGGGAGAATTGCTCGCGACCCTGCTGGGCCTCGAAATCGGTGGCTTGGCCCAGGCGCTCCCCGGTGGGCACTACCGCCTGACCGCCCGCGCCTGAAGGGCAGGGAGTCGAGGCCGACATTACCATTCGGTGATGCACGTCTACGTCCACGTCCCCTTCTGCGCGCGCCGCTGCTCCTACTGCGACTTCGCGATCGCGGTGCGGAAGGCCTCGCCTGATGCCGAATTTGTCGACGCCGTCCGCGTCGAATGGCGCGCACGCCGTGCCCTGCCGGCGTGGGATGTCTGGCCGACCATCAGCACGCTGTACTTCGGCGGCGGGACCCCCTCGCGCCTTGAGGCCGAGACCATCGGGCGATTGATCCAGATGATCGCGGCGGACCGGCCACTCGCGCCCGACGCCGAGGTGACGCTGGAGGCCAACCCCGACGACGTCACCCCCGCCCGGGCGAACGCCTGGCGCGAGGCCGGGGTGAATCGCATCTCGCTCGGCGTGCAGAGTCACGAGCCGGCCGTGCTTGAGTGGATGCATCGGACCCACACCGCGCAGCAAGTGCCATTTGCAGTCTCGATCCTCCGCAACGCGGGCTTCGACAACATTTCGATGGACCTGATCTTCGGCGTGCCCGTGGCGCTCCGTCGCGACTGGCTGCGCGACTTTGATCTCACGCTCGAGCTCGAGCCAACGCATATTTCGCTCTATGGCCTCACGGTCGAACCGCACACGCCGCTGGCCCACTGGACCTCGCGCGGCGAGGCCGCGGCCATCGGGGATGACTCCTATGCCAGCGAGTTCCTCGAGGCGCACGACCTCCTCGTGAATCAGGGCTTCGAGCACTACGAGGTCTCGAATGCGGCCAAGCCGGGTTTCCGGTCGCGCCACAATTCGGCCTATTGGCGTGGTGCCGACTACATCGGCCTCGGCCCGTCGGCCCACTCGCTGCTGCACGGGATTCGCTCCTGGAACGTGCGGGAGTGGGCGGAATACGCCCGGCTCGCAGCCGGGGGGGCGTCGCTGACCGCCGGTGACGAGGCGCTTGACGGTGGTGCCCGCCGCCTCGAACGCCTCTACCTCGGCCTCCGAACCACCGAGGGGCTGGCGGAGTGGGAAGTGCCCGAGGGGGCGCGCGCCAACTGGATTCGGACGGGGTGGGCGGTGCTCGGCGATGGCCGGATCCGGCTGACCGCCGAGGGGTGGCTCCGGCTCGATGCGCTGGTTTCCGCGATCTCGGATTCCTAGCTTTCCCCAATGGCCGATCCCGAATCCCTGTCCGACCGCGAGCGCCGAGTGCTCGAAGCGGTCATCGAGACCTATATCGCGACCGCCGAACCGGCCGGGAGCCAGACTGTGGCGCGGCGTTCAGCGCTGGGGATCTCCCCGGCCTCGATCCGCAGCACGATGTCGGATCTCGAGGCGAAGGGGTTCCTCTACCATCCGCACACCTCGGCGGGGCGGATCCCGACCGATCGGGCGTATCGGGTGTATGTCGATCGGATGGTGCGCGGTACCCCACCCGACGCGCAGTCGCGCGAACATCTCGAGGTCGAGTTGGTCGCGGCCAACGCCAGCGAAGAGTTGCTGAAGCGTGCCGCGCAGGTGCTCGGGATCCTGACGCAGGAACTCGGGGTGGCCGTGGGACCCGCGCTCGACGAGATCGTGCTCGAGCGGGTCGATCTGGTGGCAGTGTCGGTCGAGCGGTTGTTGATGGTGCTCAACCTTCGCAGCGGCACGGTGCGGACGATCTACGTGCGACTCCCGAGTGCGCTGACGCGCGACCAGGTCGACGAGGTCCAGCGGTTGCTCAACGAGCGGCTCGGCGGCCTCACGCTGCGCGAGGTGCGGGCCACCCTGGGCGATCGGTTGCGCGACGCGGCAGCGTCCCCGGAGGCGGCGGAGTTGCTGGACATCATTCTCGCCGAGGGGGATGGTCTCTTTGATCCCTCGGATGCCAGCGGCGCGGTGCTGCTCGGCAGTGCGTCGGTGCTCGTGGATCAGCCCGAGTTCGCCTCGAGCGAGCGGATGCGATCGCTCCTGTCGCTTACCGACCGGCGCGACGTGCTCCAAGCGGCACTGGCGCAGCGGAAACAGGACGGCATGACCATCACCATTGGTGGCGAACACGGTGATCCTGGCCTGGCCGGCTTCACCCTCGTCACCGCCACCTACCGGCGCGGCGGCGCGACCGGTGTCATCGGCGTGCTCGGACCGACGCGGATGCCTTACGACAAAATTATCGGCCTCGTCGAACATACCGGACGACTGGTCGAGGGACTCTTGCAGTGAGCGATCTGTACGACATGCTTGGCATCGCGCGCGGTGCCTCCGACGACGAGATCAAGAAGGCCTATCGCAAGCAGGCGATGGAATTCCATCCCGATCGGAACCCGTCGCCCGATGCCGAGGCGAAGTTCAAGGAGATCTCGGAGGCCTACCAGATCCTCTCGGATCCGGACAAACGCGCCTACTACGATCGGACCGGTTCCGCGCCCGGGAGTGGTGGCGGCTACGGCGGCGGCCCCGGCTTCCAGCATATCGATCTCTCCGAGGCGCTGAACATCTTCATGCGCGACTTCGGGGGCTTCGGTGGCCTGGAGAGTCTCTTCGGCGGCGGGCGGGCGCAGGGCGAGTCGAATCGCGGGCAGGACATCCGCGTGACCGTCAAACTGACG
>JBBQJU010000124.1:0-7698 GCA_038326215.1 Gemmatimonadales bacterium
ACGTCAGTGATGCGGACTTCGGTGTGCTTCTGCCGATGTCCGGTCTTCCGGCGGTATCCCTTCCGGCGCTTGAACTTGAAGACGTAGATCTTCTCGTCCTTGCCATGCTTGACGATTTCGGCCGAAACCGAGGCGCCCGCGATGGTCGGTGCACCAGCGGTGATGGTATCGCCATTGGAGGCGAGCAGCACATCCGTGAAGGTCAGCGTGTCCCCAGCTTCCTTCCCGTCCATGAACGGCAACTTCAGCGTCGCGCCCTTTTCCGCGCGGAACTGCTTGCCCAAGGCCTTGAAAATCGCGTACATAGAACCTGTTTACTCCAATGGGTCTGAGTTGCCAAGCCAGCCAATATAGCCCCCCGTTTTCCGGGGGGCAACCCCGAAGCTACGCCACCGCATAGAGTTCGGTGACATCCCGCCCGGCGGGACGGGACATCAGCCGGAACTCGTCCAGCCGGAGCATCGGGTCGTCCCGGATTTCGAGCTCCAAGCCAGACTGCCGACCCAGCGTGGCGACCAGCTTCGGCTCCTCTTCCAATAGGTAGAGGGCAACGTCCGGGTGGAGCCGGATGGCCAGGCGACGCTCCTTCTGGTCCACCGCGGCCCGCTTGAGGGCCCGTTCCAGTCGGCGGGAGACCACTTCGGGCGAGAAGACCCGCCCCGTCCCGCTGCACGTCAGGCACTCCCGGGTCATCGAGGCCCAGAGCGACGGCCGGACCCGCTGGCGGGTCATTTCGATCAGCCCCAGTTCGGAGACGGCAAAGGCCCGGGTCCGTGCCCGGTCCCGCCCCAGATGGGTCCGCAACTCGGCCAGGACCCGGTCGCGGTTCCCCTTCGACTCCATGTCGATGAAGTCCACCACGATGATGCCACCGACATCCCGCAGTCGGATCTGCCGGGCAATCTCCCGGGCGGCCTCGACATTAGTCCGGAGGATGGTCTTCTCGGGGTCGCGCTTGCCGGTGTACCGCCCGGTATTCACGTCGACCGAGACCAGCGCTTCGGTTGGCTGGATGATCAGGTAGCCACCCGTCGGCAGGTCCACGCGCGGCTTGAAGAGATCACGGATCTCGTGCTCGATCTTGTAGGCATCGAACAGCGGCGTCGGGTCCTGGTAGAAGTGGACGCGCGCCTCAAGCTCCGGGTCGATCAGCTGCAGGTATTGGACGATCTCGGTGTGCAGCTCCTTCGAGTCCACCCACAGGGCATCGACCTTGGCCGAGAAGACGTCGCGAATGAGCGACCGCGTGAGCGACGCCTCGCGATGGAGCAACGCCGGCGCCTTCACGTATTGCTGCTTGCGCTGGATCTTGTTCCAGGTCGCCAGGAGCGAATCGATCTCGCGCCGGAAGTGGTCCTCGGTGACCCCTTCGGCGACGGTCCGGACGATGACGCCGCCGGCATCGCGCGGGAGGAGGCGGGAGACCATCTCACGGAGGCTCGCCCGCTGCTCGCGATTCTCGATCTTGCGCGAGACGCCAACTTTCGAGGCGTACGGCATATACACGAGGAAGCGCCCGGCCAGGGAGATCTGCGCCGTGACGCGGCAGCCCTTGGTCGAGATCGGCTCCTTGGTGACCTGCACGGGGAGAAACTGCCCCTTCTTCAGCATCTCGCCGATGTCGGGCACGGCCCGCCGCGCGCCGACTTCGCGCTTGCCGCCCGAACCACGGCGCTTCCGCGCCGCCGTCGGATCCTTGGCCGCTTCCGCGTCGTCCTCGCCGTCGCCCTCTTCCTCTGCTTCGTCGTCGACGTCCTCGGGCTCTGCCTCGGCCTCGACCGGGCTCTCGTCGTCCTCCGGCTCGAGGAGATCGGAGGCATGGAGGAAGGCACTCTTTTCGAGGCCGACATCAACAAACGCGGCCTGGATCCCGGGGAGGACGGCGTCTACGCGCCCGTAATAGACGTCACCAACAGTGCGCCGCTGATCGGGTCGATCGACGAGGAGCTCGACCAAGCGGTCGTCCTCGAGGATGGCTACCCGCGTCTCGCGCGGGGTGCCTGAAATGAGAATCTCGCGCTTCACGGAGAGTCCTCGCGGTGCACACGCGCCCGGGGGCGCTGCCATCCGCGACTATAGGGGTGGGGGAGGATCGTCCCGCGGGGACGACCACGAACCGACCAGCACCCCTGCGCCCGAGCCGTCGAGGCTCGTGCTGCCGCCCAGAGGAAAGCCCCGCAGTCGTTCGGGAGCGGCGGATGGCGGCGGGCGTGCGCGACACAATCGTGTCGAGCGCGCCCGATGCCCCTCCGGCGCGAGCCAGAAGCCGAGGCTGTCGCAAGATGGGATGGAGCGGCGATTTGGCGAGGAGTAGTGACCGGCGGAACTGTGTCACGATACCGCATGCGAATCGTCGGGTCAGCACCATGGCTGATCCGGCCCCCGGGGCCCTGTGGCGGCGGAGTCTGAGTCGCATCCATGAAAAGCTATGGGGGACAGCAACTTACGGCAATGGCCGACGACCACGGCCCGAGTTTCCCGGCCCCGAGCATTCTCGGCTCAGGGAGGAACGCCCATCGACTCGGTTGGTGGGTACCACGTTCGGATCGGTTCCCCACCATATTTGGTACTATGTCATCCATCCTTCGGTTGAAGCACCCCGTTCTGCTCGTCGTTGCAGTCCTGGTCGCGGCCTGCGGCGGTGAGAGCGGTCCAATGCTCGGCCCCCCCGCGACCGTGGAAGTCCTCGCTGGGGGTGCCCAGACGGTCCCGATTGGCGGCGTCGCGCCGATTGCCACACGGGTCCGGGTCAAGGACGCCGGCGGGGCCGCGTTGCCCAACGTCGCCGTGATTTTCAGCATCGAGGCCGGTGATGGCTCGGTGACACCGACCCGGGTCGTCACCGGCACGGACGGCACCGCCGAGGCGACGACCTGGACCATGGGCCCGGTGGCGGGCGTCAACACGCTTCGCGCCGCCGTGGAGAACACCACAGTCGGCAACACCATCTCGGTCACCGCCGTTGTCATTCCGCCATCGAGCGTGGCGGCCGTGGGGACCGCCAACTTTGTGGGCTTCGCCGGCCAGCCCCTCACCGCGCTTCCCGTGCTGGAAGTTCGCGATGGTTTCGGCGCCCTCAAGCCGGGGGTGACGGTGAGCTTCACCGTCACGCAGGGCGGCGGCAGTGTCAGCGGAGGAACCGTGGTGACCAACGGCGCTGGCCGCGCCGCACCCACGGGATGGACCCTCGGCCCGATCGCGGGCGTCAATCAGCTCACGGCGCAGCTTCCGACCGGGGAGAGTTTCACCTTCACGGCCCAAGGGCTGGCTGCGAACATCACAACGCTCGAGATCGTCTCTCCATCCGCCCAGAGCGGCACGCTCGGCTTCCAGGTGCCAATCCTGCCGCGCGTCCGCGTTCGCGACGCCCTTGGCAACACGATCCCGAATATCCCGGTGGCGTTCGCCCTGACCTCGGCGGGGGACGCGACCCTGAGTGGCCTGATCGGCATCTCTGACGCCAATGGCATCGCCTCGCCGCAGGACTGGAAGCTCGGCCGCGTGAACCCCGCCAGCACCCTCGCCGCCACCGTCCCCGGCTTCGTCGGCCCACGGGCAGAGTTCACGGCGACCGGCACCGCGCGGCAGTTTGTCATTGACCTCCGGCTGCTCACCACGATGAAGGCGAGCCAGCGGGATGCCTTCGTCACGGCGGCCGAGCGATGGATGGCGATCATCATCGAGGATATCGATGACCTCAACGTCAGTCGACCGGCGAGAGATTGCGGCAATAACAGTCCCGCGCTGAATGAATTCGTCGACGATGTCATCATCTTCGCCACCGTCGAGGGGATTGACGGCCCAGGCGGGATTCTCGGTAGTGCTGGCCCCTGCACCATCCGGTCGGTCACGGCCCTCCCGGTCATCGGGCGGATGCGCTTCGATGCGGCCGACCTCGACACGCGCGAGGCGACCAACCAACTCGTACCGCTGATCCTGCACGAGATGGGGCACGTCCTCGGCTTCGGCACGATCTGGACAGACCGCGGCGTCATCTCCGACCGCGGCAGCGCCGACCCCATCTTCGTCGGGACGCAGGCGCTGGCGCTCTGGCCGACCCTCACCCTGGGGTATGTCGGTCGCCCGGTTCCGCTCGAGAACTCCTTCGGCCCGGGGACCGCTGACGCGCATTGGCGCGAAAGCGTATTCCGGGCGGAGCTGATGACCGGCTTCATCGAGTCACCCGGGGTGCCGATGCCGCTGTCACGGATGACGATCGCGTCGATGCGTGACCTCGGCTACGTGGTGAATTACTCCGCCGGTGACGCCTTTGCGGGTTCGCTAGTCGCGATGCTCCGGGAGCTGAACTCGGTGCCGAGTCGACTGAACGAGGTGCTGACCAGCCCAACCTCCACCGTCGACCCGACCGGTGTGGTGCGGCCGATCGTCCGACCCTGACACCTGCGGGAGCATGGCGCGCTCAGCGCCCTGCTCCCCTGCAGTGATCGCATCCGGCACAGCGGACGATCTTCTCCCCGAACCACTCCATCAAGAGCCGCCGCCGACAGCCGCGCGTCAGCGCGTAACTGCTCATCGCGGCGAGGCGCTTCTCCGCCTCGCGCCGACGGCGGCGAACCCGCGTCCAGTCCACCGCACCCCGGTCGGGCCGCAACTCTGCCGCCAGCCGATCGGCAGCGGCCACGATGCTCGGCGGGTGGCGAGGACGCAGCTCGGGCGTTTTCCAGAGGAGCTCGAGGGTCCGCTCCGGCGGGTAGGTCACGTCGAGTTGGCGCCGCGGCAGCACCGCATCGCTCGGGTGATGAAAGATGATGCAGCGTGCGGCGTGGCCATCGCGCCCGGCACGCCCGGCCTCTTGATAGTAGGACTCGGGCGTCGCCGGCATCGTCCAGTGTACCACCAGCTTGACCCCCGCTTTATCAATCCCCATGCCGAAGGCGCAGGTGGCGACGACGACGCGGATCTGGTCGTCGAGAAAGGCAACCAGCGTGTCGCTCCGCTCGGTGGTGGTCATCCCGGCATGATAAGGCGCAGCCGAGACACCGGCCTCCACCAACACGCGGGCGAGACCTTCGACCATCCCGCGCGTGGGGGCGTAGACGATTGCTGCGCCCGGCGTCGTGCGGATCAGCACCGCGAGCCGCGCGAGGCGATCATCGCGCGACACGACCGGCACCACGCTGAAGTGAAGATTGGGGCGATCGAACGACGCCACAATCTCCACCGCGCTGCGGCCGAAGCCGAGGGCGTTGCCGATTTCCTCGCGGACGGCAGGCGTCGCGCTACCAGTGAGCGCGACGCAGGGTGGTGCGCCGAGTGCTGCTCGAGCCGCGCGGAGCCCGCGATACATTGGCCGGAAGTCGTGGCCCCATTCGACGATGCAGTGCGCCTCGTCGACGGCGAGGCGCTCCACGCGCGCGTCACGGGCCTTCAGTTCATCGCAGAGGCGAGGCAGCCGTTCGGGCGAGACGTAGAGCAGCCGGAGCATGCCGCGTGCGGCGTCGGCGATCGTCGCGGCTTGCTGACTGGCATCGAGGGTGCTGTTGAGCGCGGCGGCGGCAATGCCCCGGTTCCGGAGCGCGGTCACTTGGTCTTGCATCAACGCCACGAGCGGCGAGACGACGAGCGTGAGTCCACCGCCCACGAGTGCGGGGACCTGGAAGCAGATCGACTTGCCACCGCCGGTCGGCAGGACGGCGAGGACGTCGTGCCCTGCGAGGACGGCGGAGACGACCCGCGCCTGCATCGGGCGGAAGTCGGGATAGCCGAAGACGCGGCGGAGGACGTGGCGGGCGATGGGGGGCGTGGTGGGCATGCCGAAGGAAGCAGGAAACACCCGGACGGCAGGGATGGAAATTTCGCCGCACTGCACCGAGCAATGCGCGCCGGTTCCTCACTGGTTGCAGAACGCTGCGGCCGTGGGTAGCTTAAAAAGTCCCCCGAACTCGCCAAGCCTCGCCTCTTTCCGCGAGCCCACCGGTGCCTCTGCTTCTCGCTTCTCGCTTCTCGCTCCTCGCTTCTCGCTTCTCGCTTCTCGCTTCTCGCGCACTCCGTAACGGCCTCGCCCTGACCCTGCTTCTCTCGGCGTGCGGCTCGGAGGTGCTCAGCGGTCCCGACCCGGATGCCACTCGGCAAATCGGCGGGAACGATCGCTCGCTCGAAGAGATTCTGCCGGACCCCTACCTGACGGACATTGGATGCACCGTGCAGACCGGCCAGCGCGACTCGACGACTGTTGCGGTCAAGCGCTTCGGTGGCGGCTTCGCGCGATTCCGGTGCGCGAGAGTAGCGTCAGATTCGGTGTCAGCAGCGACCCGCCGATATCGGGAGGCGGGCGCAAGCGCCCTTGGCGGGGCATCCGCGCAGAGCGGGAATCCTGGCGGGGAGGGAGGTGAGGGTGGGCTGATATATCTCTACACCACCTACCACTGCGAAGTCACAACCTACTGGACGTACATCCCCATCATGGGTGAGTACATTGCCACTGGTCGGTCCGCGGAGTGTACTTGGGTGGAACACTATTGGGATCCGTCCAGCGGTTCGATGCCTGCCACTCCGGCCCCGGGAGATTCGGTTTTTCCGCGGGTGACACCACACCCTGCGTGCGTTTCTCCGACAGATTCTATCCCGAGCGAGGGACAAGATTCCATTTCGTTCTTCGGCCTCTGGAACGCTGAGCCGCCAGCAGCAATCAAGGTGTGTCGCTCAGCCGCATGTATGGACTCCTTGCCGGGCGTTTGGGTAGGGGCATGGCCCATCGCGAGGATTGATGGCATCCGCTCGCACTCGGCGATCCTGACAACGCCTCCGATGAGAGTAAACGAATTGTTGGGCTGGTCGGAGTATCTCCTAAATCACTTCAGCAGCGCAGAAACCCCGTATTATGGGAGTTTCGCGGAATACAAGTGGGTGCGCGTCGGCGAGGTGGCCTCAATTCCAGCCGTCCACGCTGCGGTGACGCGAGCGCAAGGCGAGTTTGCCTACGAATGGTACTCCCTCGGCTCCAATCGATTCATCTCCAACGTCCTGAAATACTCCGACCTCAACCTCAGCCACGAGCAGTACGAGGTACTTGGGAAGCCCACAGGCATCTGTCGTTGCCCAGGTGTATGCGTAGAATGACTTTCGAGCACAGAGAAATGGCCGCACGCCGTTACGCAGCTGCGTTTGCGGGATTCCTGGTAGGGGCGTTCGGCGCGGTTGCTGTGGTGCTATCGCTGGCTAGGGCTACTGAGTTACCGGAAGCGGGGAGCGCAATATTTCTCCAGCGACGGTTGAGTGCCGCTTGGGGTGACGCCCTGCTGTTCAGTGTGCTCTCGGTTGCGCTGCACTTGGCAACTCTACTCGTCGTCGAAAGAGGGCACCGTACCCCGTCTCTATTCCAGCAGTCGGCGTCCTCCGTCACTGCGGGCCTTTTTACTTTGCCGCTCTTCCTGCTCGGTTTGCGAATCAGTGACCGCGTATTCCGGGACACGTTCAGCCCAGACTGGATTGATGTCATCGTCTTTATGGGGCCCGCAGTGCTAGCGACGGCGTCTGCATGCTTGGGGAGCCGGTGGATCGCCCGCAGGAGGCAATGACGTGTACCCTGATTCTGGAAGGCGGTTGAGCTCCTGACCGGCACACATCCGTTTTCGGGAAGTTAGTGTACCAGCGCCAGCACAATCGGTACGTGCGACGGAGGACGTGACGGGCAGGGCGGAGTGCATGCCGCAAGGAAGCAGGAAACACCGGACGGCC
>JBBQJU010000125.1:0-7634 GCA_038326215.1 Gemmatimonadales bacterium
CTCGATCTCTTCGGACTCACCCACACGGGGAATGTCCGCAAGAACAATCAGGACCAGTTCCTCCTCGCCACGATCCATCCGCAGGTGGTGCTCCACGCGACGTCACTGGCCGACGCCGAGTCGCTCCCGCTTCGCGGGGAGCGGGTTGCCACCTTGATGATGGTCGCCGACGGTGTCGGCGGCCTCGCTGGTGGCGCCGAGGCGAGTCAGCTCGCGGTCGAAGCCATCATGGGCTACGTCTCGTCGACGCTGCGCTGCTACCACCTTGCCGGTGGCGCGCACGATGGCGAATTCGAGGCCGCCCTCCGTTCGGCGGCGTTTCAGGCCCACGCCGCCGTGCGTGCGGAAGCGGCCGCGCATGGCGATGGCTCGAAGATGGCAACGACGCTGACGTTGGCGATCATCGCCTGGCCGTGGGTGTACGTGGTGCAGGTCGGCGACTCACGCTGCTATCGCTACCTCTCCGGCGAGATCGCCCAGATCACCAAGGACCAGACGATGGCGCAGGCACTCGCCGATCAGGGCGTGCTCCCGCGCGAGAAGGTGACCATGTCGCCGCTCAACAACGTCCTCGTCAGCGCGATCGGTGGCGAGCAGGCGGAGCCGGATGTCTCGCGGTTTGATATCCGCGATCGGCGTTCGGTCATCCTGCTCTGCAGCGATGGCCTGACGAAGCACGTCAGCGATGTCGAACTCGCCGAGCACCTCGACCGGATGACCTCGTCGGAGCAGCTCTGCCATGAACTGCTCGAGCTGGCGCTGAGCCGAGGCGGCAGCGATAACATCACCATCCTGGCCGGACGCGCGCCGACGCAATGAGCGCGCTCGAGCGTCTCACCGCCGCCCTTAGCCGTAGCTACACCATCGAGCGCGAGCTCGGTCAGGGTGGCATGGCCACGGTCTACCTGGCTCATGTCATCGAGCACGACCGCGACGTCGCCATCAAGGTGCTGCGCCCCGAACTCGCCGCCACCTGGGTCGCTCAGATGGAGCGTGTTGTGGGCGCGGCCACCACGTGAGTGGAGAGGCCAGATTGACGCCTGATAGCTTGAAAGCTATCATATAGTATGCCTGACAATCCCGCCTCCATCGTGCGAACCGTCCGCGAACGCGCCGCCCTCAGTCAGCGGGCGCTGGCAGAGCGCGCCAAGACCAGCCAATCAGTGGTCGCCCGGATCGAGTTGGGCGAGACTTCGCCCACTTGGGAGACGCTCACGCGGCTGGTAGATGCTGCCGGCTTTTCCCTCGATCCCCGAATCGCCCTGCGCCCCGTCTCGGGTTCCCATATGCTCTCCGACGTCGCACGGATCCGAGGGCTCTCTCCGGAAGCATGCCTTCAGGAAGTGGCCAACTACAGTCGTTTCGGCGCACTGGTGCACCGTGTCTAGTCTGGCGCCCTTCGATCCGGAACGACTCTTTGCGACGCTGGCGGCGCACCGTGTGGAGTTCGTCTTGATTGGTGCGCTGGCGGCGCGGCTCCAGGGCTTTCCACGACTCACCGCCGATGCCGACCTGACGCCGGAGCGGAGCACCGCCAACCTGGAACGGCTCGCCGCGGCGTTGGGCACACTCGACGCACGCGTGTTCACGGAGTCGGTACCCGAGGGCCTCGCCTTCGACTGCTCGGCGACTGCGCTGGCACGGTCCGAACTGTGGAATCTGGTTTCGACGGTTGGGAGGATTGATCTGATTTTTCGACCTGCAGGCACAGAGGGGTATGAGGATCTCCGCTCCGGCGCCGTGGCATTTACACTCCACGGCAGACCGCTCTTCGTTGCGTCGCTGCGTGATATTCTCCGGTCAAAAGTTGCCTCAGACCGACCCCAAGATCGCCAGGATGTCATGATCATTCGCGAGATGCTTGCGGCCGATGACGCTGCCGGCGGTGAGAGTGCGACATGAATACCCGCTGCTACCAAGCCTGCCGTCGAGGTTCGTCCATGGTGACCCAACATGAGTATTGACCGCCTCACCGCATCCCTCGCCGACCGCTACACCCTCGTCCGTGAACTCGGCGCCGGCGGCATGGCCACGGTCTACCTCGCCCGCGACCTCAAGCACGACCGCGACGTCGCCATCAAGGTACTGCGCCCCGAACTCGCCGCCGTGATCGGCGCCGAGCGCTTCCTCTCCGAGATCAAGACCACCGCGAATCTGCAGCACCCGCATATCCTGCCATTGTTTGATTCCGGCACGGCCGGGGACGAGGAGGGGCGAGGCATGCCTCGCCCCTACCTTTTTTATGTGATGCCCTTCATCGACGGCGAGACACTGCGCGATCGGCTCGACCGCGAGAAGCAGCTACCCATCGCCGAGGCGGTGCGCATCGCGAGCGAGGTGGCGTCGGCGCTCGACTACGCTCATCGCCGCGGTGTGATCCATCGCGACATCAAGCCCGAGAACATCCTGCTCCACGAGGGTCAGGCACTGGTGGCCGATTTCGGCATCGCACTCGCCGCCAGCAAGGCCGGCGGTGCCCGGATGACCGAGACCGGAATGTCCCTCGGCACACCACACTACATGTCCCCCGAGCAGGCGATGGGTGAACGCGAGATCACCGCCCGCTCCGACGTCTACGCCCTCGGGTGCGTCACCTACGAGATGTTGATCGGCGACCCGCCCTTCACCGGCAGCACCGCGCAGGCGATCGTCGCGAAGGTGTTGACCGAGAAGCCGTCGTCGCTCGCGCGCGTCCGTGCGACCGTCTCCGAGTCGATCGAGGATGCCATCTTCACCGCCCTCGAGAAGTTGCCGGCGGACCGCTTCGGGAGCGCGGCGGAGTTCGCTGCGGCACTGGCCGGCGGGGCGACCGCGCGCGCTACGACACGCTCCGCCGCGCATCGGGCAACGCCCACCGGCGGATCGGGGCAGAACGTGAGCGCGCTCCTCGGCCTCATGTCCGTCGGACTGGCGGGGCTTGCCGCGTGGGCGCTGTTTCGTTCGCCGACGAATGCGGGCCCGAGCATCTACGACGTCGCGACGCCCGACAGCGCCAAGGTCTCCTTCATCAACGGCGGCGCGCGCATGGGCACCTATGGCGCGGTCAGTCGCAGCGTGTCGATCGCCGCCAATGGCGAGTTCGCGGTGTACGTCGCCCTGGGCGCCGACTCGGTGGGATCGCTCTGGTATCGCAGCCTGCTGACCGACGAGACGCGACCGCTTCCCGGTACCAGCGGGGCGAGTGCGCCACGTATTGCACCCGATGGATCGCAGGTGGCGTACTTCGGCACCGATCGGGTGATGGTCGTGTCGCTCGCGGGTGGCGCGCCCCGGCCGGTTGCCTCGATCATCAATGGGGGGATGCTCGGTTGGCTTTCGCCAACCGAAATCCTTTCCCTCGGCTCCGACGGCGACCGCGCCCTCTGGATCAACCCCGGTGGAGGAGAACCTCGCGAGAAGCCGATCCCGCGCTGCCCCTTGGGGATCTGGGCACCGAGTCTCGGCGAATTGCTCTGCTCCTTCAATGGTTCGGCCTCCACGATCAACCTGGAGAGCCGTGCCGTGCAGCAACTGCGCGCGGTCCAGGGAGACGGCACCCCGGGAGGTCCGCTCGCGGGCTCCGAGTTCCGGCTGATTGATCGGCACTATCTCGTCTTCATATCTGCCGAGGGTGTGCTCTCGGCGGCTCGCTACGATCCCGCGACACACCTCGCCCAACGCGCCATCCCGTTGGTGTCGGGCGTCCGGCGCGAGGCGCAAGGACAGGCGCAGTTCGACATCGCCGAAACCGGCACACTGATCTATGCCCCAGGAATCGACGTCTCCATCGGGCGGCTGGTGCGCCGTGGCAACGGCGGCCTGCCTGAACTCCTCCCGATCGAGGCCGCGAACTTTCAACGCTATGATCTCAGTCGGGATGGGCGCTGGCTCGCCGCGGTCGTCCAAGGCACCGGCCTGAACGAGCTGCGCATCTACGACCTGCGCACGGGCCAGCACACGGTGTGGCAGCGCGCCGAGTCGATTCGGCATCCGATGTGGAGCCCCGACGGCCAGACCATCCTCCTCGCGGCCCGGACCGGCGATCAATGGTTCATCCTCCGAGGATCGCCGGGGTCAGGCACCTCGCTGGATACGCTCGCCCGATTCAGCGCCGACGGTGAGAATTTCGATCCCGTGGGCTATCTGAGCGACACGCTCGCCATCGCGCAGGATTGGAGCCGATCGACGGTGGCGCGCTTCAATCCACGCGACGCAGCACCCAGGATGGATACCGTGTTAACGGGAGCCCGCTTTCCGAGCATCTCCCCGAACGGGCAGCTGGTGGCGTACCAAGCGGCGGAGGGGAGCAAGATTGTCGTGACGACCTTCGGCAGGCCCGGTCGTCAATGGCAGATCGCCTCGCAAGGGGTGGAGCCGCTCTGGCTGTCGCCCACGACGGTACTGTACCGCCAGGGTGCCACGTGGAAGGTCACTGCCGTGAACCCGACGACGGGAGAACCGAGCGGTGCGCCGGTGGTATGGGCGACCGACCCACGCTTTTCGGATACCTCCGGTTGGTCGAATGTCCCGACCCACGACGGCGGGATCATCTACGTCCAAGGTCCGGAGCAGAGCAGTCCCGGCTACTTCCGGGTCATCCCCAACTGGGTGGCCCAGATGAAGGCGGCCGTCGACAAGGCCGCCAAGTAGCGCCCAAAGTGGTCCGCTTGACGGACAGCATATATATGCTGTACCATATATGCCATGAAGCGGACCACCATCTTCCTCGACGAACAGACCCTCCAGCGGCTCCAGCGCACCGCCCAGCGGCAGGGGGTCAGCGCGGCCATGCTCGTCCGCGAGGCAGTGACCCGCTACCTCGACGCGCCGGCGACGGGCAACCCACTTCCCGCGATCGCCGGACAGTTCTCCAGCGAGCACCACGACACGGCTGAACGCGTCGACGAACTCCTTTGGCGCGATCCCCACGCGTGATCACCATCGCCGACACGGGGCCGCTCTATGCCCTCATCGACAAGGCGGACAGTTGGCATGAACGGGTGCGCGTGTGGTGGGCTGCCGAGCCGCGACGCATCGTGATCCCCGTCACGGTGCTCCCGGAAGTGAGCTATCTGCTGCAGACCCGGATCAGCCCAGCCGCCGAGCTGGCCTTCATTCGTGCGGTCGCCGACGGCGACTTCGTGACCGAGCCGCTCGAGGTCGAGGACGTCGCCCGGGCCACGGCACTGATGCAGGAGTACGCCGACCTCCCCCTCGGCTTCGTGGACGCGACCGTCCTCGCGACCGCCGAGCGACTCGGCGCCCGCGAGATCCTGACCACTGACAGGCGGCACTTCGGCGTACTCCGACCGCGACACCGCCGGTCGATCGCCTTGGTGCCATGAGCAGAGTCGCTGTCCCCGCGACGTGAGACGGCCCCACCCTTTCCCACTTCGCTTTCGATGAGGTATCTGTGCGCCGACTGCTCTCCCTGATGTTGTTCCTTGTTCCGGCGATCGCACCGGCGCAAAGCACCCGTGCCGATTCCCTCGCAGTCCTCGCGTTCGCCGACTCGGCGCTCGCCCTGATCTCGCGTAACGACTTTGCCGGCCTGAGCACGATGATGCTGCCGGAAGCGATGACCTTCGCCACGCAGGAAGCCGGCGGGCGGTTACAGCTCCGCGCCAGCACCCGGAGTCAGATGGCGGCCGTCACCTCGACGACGCCCTTTCTGGAGCGGGGGTTTCGCGGGGAAGCCAAGGTGGACGGCCGGATCGCGATGGTCTGGCTTCCTTATGATTTCCATCGGGATGGACGCTGGTCGCACTGCGGCGTGGACATCTTCACCCTGATCAAGAGCGACGAGGGCTGGAAGATCGCCGGCCTGGTGTACACCGCGGTGCAGCCACCCGCCTGCACCATGCATCCAGCCGGCCCGCCGAAGCGTTAGCCGAGCGCACCCTCGTGCAGACCTACCCCGCCTTCACCTCGGTCCACATCCGGTCCCACAGGTCGGTCGCCGCGCCCAGGTCACGCTGAAACTCCAGGCGCGCCAATAGCGCCGCATCGGGGGGCGGCACCGGATCGTGGAGCAACGGCAACGCCGCGCCGTTGGGAGACGCACCACCGCCCTCGTTGCTGATCGCCGCCCCGACGTCCGCGCGCAGAACATAGTTCAGAAAGGCGTGCGCCGCGCGCCGATTCGGGGCATCGCGCGGGATGGCGAAATAGTCGGCATAGAGCGTCGATCCCTCACGTGGGACCGTGAAGGCCACGCGTGATTCCTCGCCGCGCGCCATCCGCGCGTCGTTCAGATACATCTGCGCCACCGCGATGTCGCCGCTGATCAGCTGCCCTTTCACCGCCGCCGAGATATAGGCGCGCAGGTTCGGCTTGATGGCGAGCGCGTCGCGCTTCGCCGCCTCAAGCAGCGCCGGATCGGTCGCGTTGAGCGAGTGCCCCCGCCACCGGAGCATGGCACCGAGCACCTCCCGGCCATCGTCCATCATGGTCGCGCGCCCGCGCAGCGCCGTCTCCGCGAAGGCGGCCCAGCTCTCGGGCGCAGCCGGGACCATGTCGGTTCGATACGCCACCCCCGTCATCCCCCACTGATACGGCATCGCGTAGCGCCCGCCGCCAACTCCGCTCTGCTCGGCGAAGAGCGGCAGCAGGTTGCCCCAGTTGGTCAGCACGCCATGGTCGAGCGGTTGCAACATCCCGCCCTCCGCCAGCAGCGGTACGATGTAGCCCGTCGGACAGATGATGTCGTAGCCGCCACCCCCCGCCACCAACTTCGCGAGCAGCTCTTCGTTGCTCTCGTACGTGTCATACGAGACGCGGACACCGAACTCGCGCTCGAAGTCCGCCACCGTCGTCTGCCCGATGTAGTCGGACCAGTTGAAGATCCGGAGCTCGCGCTCGAGTGGGCCTGCAGCCGAAGCCGCCGCTTCATCGGTGGGCGGTGGCGTGCGCTTGGTGATGCAGCCGAGCAGCAGCGACGCGGTGGACGCAGAAAGCCCGAGTTGGGCGCAGCGGAGCAGAAAGGCGCGGCGGGGCAGCTTCCCCGCCCTCGCGCGCAGGAGGGAGGCGACCGTACTGGGCTCCCCTGCCCTCGCGCGTAGGAGAGAGGTGGCGGCGTGGGGCTCCCCCGCCCTCGCGCGCAGCGCGAGCGGCGGGGTCTCCGAAGTAGATACACTCGGTCGACCCACGTCAGGCATCCCTCTATACCGCGCAATCATCGAGGTACCGAGTGTATCTGCTCTGGAGTCCCCGCCGCCCTCGCTCTGCGAGGGGGCGGGGAGATCACGCCTCGTGTCAGGCATCACTGTTCGCTCTGCGAGCGGGCGGGGAGGACTCGCGTGTCAGGCATCGTGCTTCGCTCCGCGAGGGGGCGAGGCGAAGCGCGCCGCCACCACCAACATCACCGTCGTCCCCATCACCAGCAGCGTCGAGATGGCATTCACGCTCGGCTCCACCGTCCGACGCACCATCGCATACACCATCAGCGGCAGCGTGGTGGTCCCCGGGCCAGCGGTAAAAAAGGTGATCACGAAGTCATCGAAGGAGAGCGTGAACGCCAGCAACGCCGCACCGATCACTCCCGGCATCAACAGCGGCAGCGTTACTCGACGGAAGGCAGTCCATTCGTCGGCACCGAGCGTCAGCGCCGCCTCTTCGAGTGCGGTGTCCATGCCCCGGAGCCGCGCCAGCACCAC
>JBBQJU010000126.1:0-7534 GCA_038326215.1 Gemmatimonadales bacterium
CCATCGACCAGCCACTGTCGTCATACGTCGTCAGCCGCGCATCGGGGAACTGCTGCTTCTCGAGCAGGTTCTTCGCGAGGCGGCCGTAGGGCTGATCGAGCTTGATGACGTACGAGCCCGCCGCGTAGGTCGAGTCGCCAACCGTGATCGGCGCCGTCGCCATTCCGACCTCGATCCGTTGCACCCGGAGGATCCGGACCATCTCGGCGGCGCGCGTCATGTCGCGCTGCTTTGGAAGGATGTATGCGTACGGTGCCCGACTCGCACCAGCTGCCATGCCATTGCGGGTCTTGATGTAGAAGTTCTCGACCACCGTCCCCGGGAACATTGCCGTCAACTGCAATGCGGAGAGCACGCCGGTCTGCATGTAGTTGGCATTGGCCCGGCGCGAGAAGGACGCGACGTCATCAAAGCCGACCGGGATGCCCCGGTACCACTCGCGATCCTGCGCGCCACCCTTGCCGGTCGGCACCCCGCCACCACCGCCAATTGGAGGAGCGCCACCGCCCGCCGCACCGCGTCCGCCGCCACCAGCCGGCGCAGCAGCAGCGGTCGCCGCCGCAGGGGCGGCCGCACTCGGTGCAGCACCCCGCCCACCAAACGGCGGTGTTGCCGCGCCAGCTGCTGGAAGAGCCGTGACGCCACCCACCGGCGGCGGGACGGCGCCCCCGGCTGGCGGCGTCACCGGCGCCGCACCACCGGCACCGCCTCGTCCGCCACCCGGCGCGGCACCGCCCGCACCACGGCCACCACGACCTGCGACGGCAGCGGTGGTGTCGAGGTCTCGGCCCGACTGCGTCTCGTACATCTTCATCAGGCCGTTGTGGTTGTAGGCGATCGAGCCGAGGTAGCCCGGCGACCAACCATCCATGAAGGCGTAGGTGTAGACGCCCGGCATCCCCCACTTGGTCATCTGCGCCATCTCGTAGTTGGCGAACCAGGGGAGCTCGGCGAAGAGCAGTGGATCGAGGTTGGGATTCTGCGGTGCCGCGCCGCTGTACGTGTACAGCAGCGTGAGCGACTCGTGCAGGTCGTGCATGATCGGCGGATGCGCGGTGAAGTACCAATCCGCGATCGCCCGCATCTGCACCAGCGAGAGGTTGATGTCGCGATTGTTGTCGTGGAAGGCGTACTTGCCCCAGTAGGGGACCGAGCCACCACCCGCGCGTCCTCCACCGGCGGCCGGAGCAGTCGCTGCGCCCGGTGTCGCTGCGCCCGGTGTCGCTGCGCCCGGTGGGGCTGGCGCCGCCTTCGCCGCCGTCGCGGCCGCATCCGCCGCCGCACGCTGCACATCCAGGCCGCGATAGAACCAGTCGACGTTGCGGTCACGCCCATCGGCGTCGGCCGCCGGTGTCACCGAGACATAGACGTTGTTGCGGATCTGCTCGATCACCGGCGAGGTCTCCGTCGCGAGCCGATAGACCAGCTCCATCAGCATCTCCGAAGGGCCGGTCTCGCCGCTGTGCAGCCCGCCCATCAAATGGTAGTGCGGCTTGGTCGCGGCAATCAGCGCCTGGATCTCGGCGTCGCTCCGACCGCGCGGGTCGGCGATCTTCGCGAGCTGGTCGCGGTTCTGCTGCAACTTTGTCATGTTCGCGTCGGACGACACCCACACCACCACCAACTCGCGCCCCTCGTCCGAGCGGCCGATCGTCTCGACCCGCACCCGCGGCGTGGCGGCCGCGAGGGCACGGTAGTACTTGAGTTGGTCGGCGTAGTAGGTCAGCGTGCGTGGCGCGCCGACATGGTGGCCGATGATGTCGGCCGGGGTGGGGATCCCCTTCACGAGCGGGAGGTGGTCCACCAAGGGGGAGCCGAACTTCGTCTTGCCGGTCCACAGCGTATAGAGCCGGGCGAAGGCGGTGTCCTGCGTCTGGGCAGGGTCGCGGGTGCCGAGGGCGGCTTGCCCGGCGAGCGGGGCAGCGCCGAACAGCGTCAAGGCGAGCGCACAACGTGACAGCGGGACGCGGGACAGGGGCATCACGGGACTCCAGGGCCGGCAGGGGATCGCGGGGCATGAGGGTGGGAACCCCGCAAATCTACTCGCCGACGGCCGGTTCTTCACGTCCCTGTCTCGGGTCAACCCGTGGTGGTGCGCCCCTTCATCGCCGCGACCCGCTGCGGCAGCCCGAAGAGGCGGATGAATCCGGCCGCATCCGATTGTTGGTAGACATTGTCCTCGCCAAACGTCACCGTCGCCTCGTCATAGAGTGAATGGGGCGAGGTACGGCCAATCACCCGGCACGAGCCCTTGAAGAGTCGCATCGTGACGGCGCCGGTCACCCGGGCCTGGGTGACATTGATGAAGGCGTCGTAGGCATCCCGCTCGGTGGTCCACCAACGCCCCTCGTAGACGAGCGCGGCGTACCGCGGCGCGATCACATCCTTCGCGTCGAGCGTGCGTCGGTCGAGGACCAACTGCTCCAGCTCCGAATGCGCGGCATAGAGGATGGTGCCGCCGGGCGTCTCGTAGACGCCGCGCGACTTCATCCCGACCAGCCGATCCTCGACGATGTCGGCTCGACCCACGCCATGTCGGCCCCCGATGGTGTTGAGGCATTCGAGGAGTGCCACGGCACCGAGGGTCTCGCCGTTGACCGAGACCGGTGTACCACCTTCGAAGCCGATCACAACTTCCTCAGGGGCGTCCGGCGCCTCGCGCGGATCGACCGTCAACATGAACATCGACTCGACCGGCGCCGAAGCGGGGTCTTCGAGGTTGCCACCCTCGTGGGAGATGTGCCAGAGATTCCGATCGCGCGAGAAGAGCTTCTCCTTCGTGGCCGTCACCGCCACCCGATGCTCGGCCGCATAGCGCAGCGCGTCTTCGCGCGAACGGATATTCCACACCCGCCACGGGGCGATCACCTCGAGCTCAGGCGCGAACGCCATGTAGGTGAGTTCGAAGCGGACCTGGTCGTTCCCCTTGCCGGTGCAGCCGTGGGCAAGTGCGTCGGCACCCACCCGCCGCGCCACATCGACCTGCGCCTTGGCGATCAACGGGCGAGCGATGGCGGTCCCCAGCAGGTAGGTCCGGTTGTAAATGGCACCGGCCCGTAGGGTGGGGAAGGCAAAGTCCCGGACAAATTCCTCGCGGAGGTCCAGAATCTGGCACTCATCCGCCCCTGAGGCGATCGCCTTGTCGCGGACCCCGGCCAGTTCGTCGCCCTGGCCGATGTCGGCCGCCACGCAGACCACTCGGGCGCCGGGGTACTGCTCGCGGAGCCAAGGGACGATGATGGAGGTATCGAGGCCGCCGGAGTAGGCGAGGGCGATGGTGCGCGGCATGGGCGACTCCCGGACGACGGGCAGTGAGTGGAAGCGTGAACGGGCGGAGTATGGGTCCGGTGGGGCGGGGCGGCAAGTCGTGGCGCCCTGGTGAGTGCCTGCTCATTCGACTCACGCGTCTCCGTCAGGTTACCCCAAGGTGAGCGACCGCTCACCCCTCTCTCCAAAGTGGTTCCCGGTAAGCGGTTGCGCCTTATGGGCCCCGCGGTCACTTTAGGACAAGATCTTCGCACGAATTCGACTCGATCCGGCGGTTTGTCACGTGAAATTCCCCTCCTTCGGCTCCTTCCTCCCCGCGAACGAGATCGCCGTCGATCTCGGCACCGCGAACACGCTCATCTATGTGAAGGGCGAGGGGATTGTCCTCAACGAGCCCTCGGTCGTCGCGATCGAGAAGGCGACCGGCCGGGTGAAGGGAATCGGGCTCGAGGCGAAGCGGATGCTCGGACGCACGCCCGAAGGGATCGTGGCGGTCCGACCGCTGCGCGATGGCGTCATCGCCGATTTCGATGTCACGGAAAAGATGTTGCGCTACTTCCTCAAGACGATCATCGACAAGCACTTCTTCCGCGTGAAGCCGAAGGTCATCGTCGCGGTGCCGTCGGGGATTACCGAAGTCGAGCGCCGTGCGGTGCGCGACTCGGCGGAGACCGCTGGTGCGAAGCAGGTGCTCATGGTGGCCGAACCCATGGCGGCCGCGATTGGGGTCGGACTGCCGGTGGAAACGCCGACCGGCAACATGGTCATCGACATCGGCGGTGGCACGACCGAGATCGCGGTCATCGCGCTCTCGGGTATCGTCTCCGACACGTCCATCCGCATCGGTGGGGACGAGCTCGACCAGGCGATCGTGATGTTCATGCGCAAGAACTACAACCTGCTCGTCGGCGAACCGACGGCGGAGTTGATCAAGATCAAGGTCGGGTCGGCGTTCACGCTCAGCGAAGAGCGCGAGATGGAAGTGAAGGGACGCGACCTCGTTTCCGGGATCCCGAAGACAGTGCGGGTGCACTCCAGCGAAATCCGCGAGGCGGTGCAGGAGCCGGTGCAGCAGATCGTCGACGCCGTGCGGCGGGCGCTGGAGATCACGCCGCCCGAGCTCTCGTCCGATATTGTCGATCGCGGCATCGTCATGACCGGTGGCGGGGCGCTCATCCGCGGCCTCGACATGCTTCTCCAGCAGGAGACGGGGCTCCCGATTCATGTCGACGAGGATCCGCTCACCTGCGTCGTCCGCGGCACGGGCCGGATCCTGGACGACTTCGAGAAGTACCGCAGCGTCCTCGTGACCTGAGCATGGGGCGTCGCGCCGGACGTGAGACCGCCCGCGGCGACCTCCTCCTGTTCGTCGGCTGCGTCGCGCTCGCGCTCATCGCGCTGGTACTGCCGAGGCAGTGGGCGCAGGGCCTGACGGCAACGCTTCGCACGACCGCCTTCCGCCCGATGGTGATCCTCCAGGACCGCGCCGCCGAGGACCTCACCGCCCGCTTCCGCCTCAAGGGGATCCAGCAGCAACGCGATTCCCTCGCGCTCGCCATTCAGCAGCAGGGCGCGCTCCGCCAGGAGAACGACAACCTGCGCTCGCTGGTCACGCTGCGTCAGCGGCTTGCCCGCCCGTATGTCGCCGCCGAGGTACTGCACCGCCCGGCGTCCACCGAGGGGCGGATGTTGCTCGTCGGTGCCGGGACCACGGTCGGCGTCGACTCCTTCGCCGCGGTGGTGACGGCGGAGGGCCTCCTGGGCGCGATCTGGAATGCCGGGCCGACGTCCAGCAGTGTGATGACCTGGGTGCATCCTGAGTTCCGGGCCTCGGCTGTGACCGGTGACGGCCGTGTCCTGGGGCTGGTGCAACCGTCCCCCGCCATGGAGGGTCGCCAGCCCCTGCTGGAGCTCCGCGGGGTGGCGCTGCGTGACTCGCTCACCATCGGGACCACGGTGTTCACCTCCGGTCTCGGCGGCGTCTTCCCGCGCGGCATTCCCATCGGCACCGTGGCGAAGATCGGTCGGGACGAGCTGGGCTACGAACGGGTTTACCTGATCCGGCCGTTCGTGAATCCCGGGATTGTCTCGCATGTGCTCATCCTGACGGCCCCGCGCGACTCGATGTTCTTGCCCCTCCCCGGCGGGGAGGGGCCCTGATGACACTGCGCTCGTCGGATCGCCGTCGCCGCACTCGCTCCACGGACCGCGTCCGCATCGGCCTCGTCGTCCTGCTGCTGATCTTCACCGATGCCTACCTCTTGCCGTCGCTGGTGACGGGGCCGTGGGTGCCTGACCTCCTGCTGCTCGCGCTGCTGCTCCTGGCCATTCGTCAGTCACCCGGCACCGCCGCGGTGATCGGTTTTGCCGTCGGACTGGTGGCCGATGTCCTCTCGCCGGCACATTTCGGGGCAGGGATCATGGCGCATGTGTTGGTCGGCTGGGGCGCGTCCTGGGGCCGTTCGGTGTTCTTCGCAGACAATCTCTTCGTCAACGCGGCCCTCTTTGCGGTCGGCACCTGGGTGCGCAATCTGATTGTGCTGTTGCTGAGCGGCACGGCGGCGTCCGAGTTGCTGGTGCAGCTGACGGTCTGGTCGCCGCTGCAGGGGCTCAGTACGGCGGCCGTCGGCGTGCTGGTGGTGATGCTCTTCCGCGACTGGCTCGCGATCCGCATCGACGCATGAGCGCCTGGGAATCGTGGCAACTGGCGGAGCGGGCCGGCCGCGCGCAGGCGGTGCTCGCACTGATCTTCCTGGTGCTGAGTGGGGCGTTCTTCAAGGCCCAGGTCGTGGATGGTGCCGAGTTTCGTTCCGCCTCCAAGGACAGTCGGCTGCGCTCGATCCCGCTGCCGGCACCGCGCGGCGAGATCTTCGATCGCAACGGCCTGCTGATCGCCGAAAACATTCCGGGCTACTCGATCCGCCTGCTGGCGGCGAATGAGGATTCCCTGCGCTCGGTGCTGGCGCGACTGCGTGCTTTTGTCCCCGCCGATTCGGTCAACGTCGAGCGCGTCGTTCGCCGGTGGCGGCAGACGAAGTACGAACCGGTGCTGGTCTTTGCCTCGGGTGAGTTCGGGATCGTCTCGACGCTCGAGGAGCATCGCGCGGCGATCCCTGGGCTCGTCATTCAAGCAGAGCCGTCGCGGTACTATCCCGATGGAGCGGCCGTGGCCCACTTGGTCGGCTATGTCGGCGAGGTCAGCGAGCGCGAGCTCGAGGCCGGCACCTTCGCAGAGGCGCGCCAAGGCGAGATCGTCGGAAAGAACGGCCTCGAGTCGGAGTACGACTCGCTCCTCCGTGGTCGGCAGGGCGTGCGCTACGTCGAGGTCACGCGGAAGGGGAACACCATTCGCGATCGTGGCATCAGCGGCGCGATCCGACCCCAGGCGGGCGCCTCGATCAAGACGACGATCGACCTTCCACTGCAGCGCTTCGTCGACTCGCTCTGGCGAGCGGCGCTGCCGGGGAAGAACGGTGCGCTGATCGCGATGACGCCTGAGGGGGCGATCCTCGCCTACATCTCCTTTCCGTCCTACAATCCGAACGACTTCATCGGGGGGATCGACGCCCCGACCTTCAACGTCCTCAACACCGACCCGAACCGTCCGCTCTTCGATCGGGTCATCCAGGCGACCTACCCGCCGGCGTCACCATGGAAGCTCGCGACCGCCGCGATGGGATTGCGCCGTGGCCTCGTCACGATGGACACCCGAATGCGCACCCCGTGCTCCGGTGGCTTCCAGTTCGGGAGTCGATACTTCCGCTGCTGGAAGCGCGATGGCGGCCATGGCTCGCTGACCCTCGCGCAGGCGATCGCCACCTCGTGTGACGTCTACTTCTATCAGCTCGGACTGATGCTCGATCAGGAGCCGATCCTCTCGGATGGTGCGTCCATGGGCTTCGGCGAACGGACCGGTGTCGACCTCGAACGTGAGAAATCGGCCGGCTTCCCGACGGTGCGGAGCTACATCCGGAAGAGTGGTGGCACCAGCTGGTCGAAGGGAGAGCTGCTGAATCTGGCGATCGGCCAGGGCCGCAACGTCCAGACGCTGGTCGGGATGACGGCATTCTACGCCGCGCTCGCCACCGACGGGGTGCGTCGCGCGCCGTTCCTGGTGAAGCGGCGGACCGTGACCAAGAGTTGGGACCTTGGTCTCAGGCCGGACCAACTCAAGGGGCTCCAGAACGCCTTGGCCGATGTCGTCTCGCTCGGCACCGCTGCCGCCTCCGGCGGCCGCGAACTCAAGGTGGCCGGCAAGACCGGCACC
>JBBQJU010000127.1:0-7520 GCA_038326215.1 Gemmatimonadales bacterium
GACCGGCATCATGCGCACCCCCGGCGAGATCGCCATGCGGCTCCCCTCCCCTGGCATGTTCATCGCGGTCTGGCTGGTGGGCTGCGCGTATGCACTGCTCGGCGCGATGTCGCTCGCCGAAGGCGGTGTGCTCGTCCGACGCTCCGGTGGGCAGTATCCGATCGTCCATCGTGCTCTCGGCCCCTACCCCGCCTTCGTGGTCGGCTGGAGCGACTGGTTCTCGACCGCGGCCTCGACCTCGCTCGGCACCATCGTCTTCGCGGAATTTGCCACGCCACTCCTCCCCACAATTCCCGGCGGCACCAAGGCGATTGCCTGCACCCTGATCCTCGCCTTCGGGTGGCTGCAGTGGCACGGCGTCAAGAACGGCGACGTCGCGCAGCAACTCTTGAGCGGCATCAAGGCCCTCGCCTTCGGCGTACTGATCGTGGCGGGGCTGACGATGGCCGTCCCCGAGGTACTGCAGTCGACGCCGCACCTCTTGCCAACCGGGACCGGCCTCCTGGCCGCGATCTACGTGCTCTTCAATGTGGCGATGCTGCGCGTCGTGGGCATCGACGCGATGGCCGGCGACCCCTTCGTGGCGGGCAGCGCCGGCCTGATTCTCTTTGGCCCCAAGGGCGACCTGGTAATCCGGCTCGTGGTGCTGATCGCCATCCTCGGCGGGCTCAACTCCAACCTCCTCTTTGCGGCGCGCGTGCCGCTCGCGATGAGTCGTGACGGCCTGATGCCGGCACGGCTTGATCAGGTCAACGCGGGCGGCACGCCCACGATCGCCCTCGCGCTCTCGGTCATCGCCGCAATCGCCTTCGTCCTCACCGGCACCTTCAACACCGTGCTTGCGCTGGCGGCGTTCTTCTTCGTCGCCAACTATGCCATCTCATTCACGGCCATCTTTGCGATGCGACGGAAGGAGCGCGACGCGCCGCGTCCCTTCCGCGTGCCGGGCTTCCCCTGGACCACCGGGTTGGTGCTGCTCGGCTCGCTCGCCTTCCTGGTCGGCGCGATCCTCTCCGATCGCGACAACTCACTCCGCTCGCTCACGCTGCTGGCGCTGAGTTACCCTGTCTATCGGCTGATCGTGTCGCGGCGGGCGCGCGCATGACCACCACGCCCTTCTCCCGCGCCATCTGCTGCCCGCCATCAGCCTCCTACGCCGACGGCCTCACCACCGCCGGACTTGGTCGGCCTGACCTCAGCGTCGCGCGCGCACAACACGCGGCGTACTGTGCCGCGCTTCGCGATGCCGGCATCGAGGTGACGACCCTTCCTGGCGACGACGCGCATCCCGATGCGACCTTCGTCGAGGACACCGCGATCGTCACGGCGCGTGGCGCCATCTGTTGTCACCCGGGAGCGGCGTCACGCCGAGGCGAAGTCGCCACCATGCAGCGCGCCCTGACCACGATGCTTGGCAGTGCGCCGGCGATGATCATTGCCCCCGGCACCGTCGATGGTGGCGATGTCTGTCAGATCGGCGACCACTTCTGCATCGGGTTGTCGGGGCGCACCAACACTGCCGGTGCCGCGCAGCTCGGGGCGTGGCTGGCAGGACTCGGCTACACGGCGTCCACCGTCCCACTCGACAACGACCCGCAGTTGCTGCACCTGAAGAGTGGGCTGACCTGGCTGGGTGGCGATCGGGTGCTGGCGGTGGCCTCACTGGCGACGCGGGCCGAGCTGGCGGAGTTCGACGTCACCGTCGTGCCGGAGGCGGAGCGCTACGCGGCCAACGGCGTGCGCGTCAACGACGTCGTCCTGCTGCCGGCCGGCCATCCCGAGACAGCGGCGCTGGTGAGCGCGATCGGCTATCGTGTCGTTCCGCTGGCAATGTCCGAGTTTCAGAAAATGGACGGCGGCCTCAGCTGCCTCTCCATCCGGGTGCCGCGCTAGGGGCGAGTCATGACGCGCGCTACTCAGTGGTGCGCCTGCGTCGCCCCTACCGCGCCTCCCGCAGCCGTTTCGGCGCCACCAGCATCCAGGAGTCGTCGACCAATTCGGCGACCTCCTTCCAGCGCGGCCGCTTGTCGAGCCACACCCCCACCCAGCCACTCGGCCCCACGTAGGGCGGCTTGAAGTAGCGCTCCGGCTCGACGGCGATCATCGCCTCCTGGTTCCCGGGGGCGGCCTTGAGCCAGAGCGCCGGCCGCCCGCCGCCGTGGTGATCGTTCGGGTCGGCGTACATCGCGAAGATCTTGTTCTTCACGCGAAAGGTCGGGGCGTTCCACGCCTCGACCTCATGCGCGCCCGGGAGGGCGAGACAGATGGCGCGGGCACGATCAAGCGGAGAAGGCATACAGGAAAGATACCGGAGGGGCGACGCATGCATCTGCCCAACATGCGTCACCCCCGCAATCGCTACCGCAGCACCCCCACCTCCACGTGTGACGGCCACTTCGCCGACCGCTGCACCCGGTGCGTCTGGGCGCGATAGTCGCTCGCCTTGGCGAGAAAGATGTTGGGCACGAAGGTCTGCGGATTGCGGTCGTACAGCGGGAACCAGCTGCTCTGCACCTGCACCATGATCCGGTGTCCGGCGCGGAAGGTGTACGCCTGCTGGTGCAGGTCCACCCGGAACGGCACCACGGTGTTGGCCGGGATCGGCTCCGCCTTGGCGAATGAGTTGCGATAGCGGCCCCGCATGATCTCGCTCGCCACCATCAACTCATAGCCCCGCATCATCGGACGTTCGACGCCACTGTCGGGGTAGACGTCGATGAGCTTCACCACCCAGTCGGCATCGGATCCCGTCGTCGAGGCGAAGAGCTTGGCCACCACGTCGCCGGCAATGGTCAGGTCGGCGTCGAGTGGTGCGGTCTGCCAGGTCAGCACATCCGGCCGGCCATCGACGAAGCGCTGATCGCGCGTGAGCCACTCATTCCATTCCACGTAGGACGGAATTGGCCGCGGCCGGTACGGAATCGGGTGCGCCGGATCGGAGAGGTAGGCGTCATTCCCGATGGCCGCGGTGGGCGCGGTGAACGACAGCTTGCCATCGGCCTGGAAGTAGAGTTTCTGCCGCACCGCGTTGGTCGGCGGCCACGCCGCAAACTCTCGCCACTGATTGGTGCCGGCGTCGAAGAGCGTCGCTTCGGCGATCGGTGCGGTCGCGCGCCCCTTCAGGTGCAGCGCGAAGAAGCGCGCCTGCAACGCCCGAAAATCGTCGCCGGTGTTGCGACCGAAACGGATCGCGCCGAGCGAGTCGCCGGCTTCGTCGAACCACTGCCCGTGGAACCAGGGGCCGATCACCAACTTGCTCACGCCGGCGGTATCGGTGCGCTCGAGCGCGGGATAGGAGGCCTGCGGTCCGAAGCCATCCTCCTGGTCCCACCAGCCGCCCACCGTCAGCGTCGGAATATTGGTATGCCCGAGATACTTCTGCACGGCACGCTGCTGCCAGACCGAGTCGTAACTCGGATGCGCCACGAAACGTTGCCACGTTGGCCACTTGCTGGCGCCAGTGGCCTGGGCGAGCGCCGCGAGTGTCGGGAAGGAGCGGTACCACTCGTAGGTGTCCCAGCGCGTGATCGTGAGCGGGCCGGTGCCGGCCTGCTTCGACTCGCGGCCATGCACCCACTCCGTGCCGTACGACTGGCGGAAGGCGCCCTGATGGAAGAAGTCGTCGCCCATCCAGGTGTCGACCATCGAGGCCTGCGGCGACATCGCCTGCAGCGCAGGATGCGGGTCGACCTGGGCCGCGTTGACGAGGAAACCGGGGTAGGAAATTCCAAGCATGCCGACGCGGCCGTTGGTGCGAAGGTTCTTCAGCAGCCAGTCGATGGTATCCCAGGTGTCGGTCGCCTCGTCGACGCTGCCGGACTTCGTCCGGTCGCGTGGCGGGCGATTCATGATGAAGACGCCCTCCGACTGGTGCTGTCCGCGGATGTCCTGAAAGACAAAGACGTAGCCATCGGCGATCAGCTCCTTGAAGCCGACGGCGATGCCGCCCGTGCCACCCCAGCCGTCGGTGCCATAGGGCGTCCGCGACATCAGGATCGGCAAGTCGCTTGGGGCTCGGCGGGGCGTCAGGATCACCGTGAAGAGCTGCACCCCGTCGCGCATCGGGATCTTCACCTCACGCCGGATGAAGAGCGAGTCGAGGGCCGCGTTGGCCTGTTGGGCTGGAAGGGCCGAGACGGTGGCGGTCGCGCCGAACAGCAGGGCGGACGCGAGGCGGATGAGCGAACGAGCAATCATCGGGGCTCCGGCGGGGAGGGGGAATCTCTGGAGGGTACCGCCTGCCAGGGGAAAGCGGTAGCGGGGAGTTCTAACCGCACCGGCACGTTACACTTCGTGGACGACCGACTTCTCGCCGTATGCGGTTCCTCGTTCACGGATTGTCGCCATGCGCATCATGCTCCTGCTCGCCACGCTGCTCCTCCCCGCCGGACTCGTCGCCCAGGCACCGGTGCAGCGCGGCGCGTTCCTCCTCCTGCTCAAGGGAGACACCATCGCGGTGGAGCGTTTCACCGAGCATGGTGATACACTGGCCGGACGATCTGCCGCGCGCGGCCAGCCGCAGATCGAGTACCAAGCAGTGCGCGGGGCGGATGGTCTCGTCCACACGATCACCATGAGTGTGTTCGGCGCCAATGCCCCGGCCGATGCGGCGCCGATTCAACAGAACGTCATCACCATGCGCGGCGATAGTGCCATCGTGATGAGCGGCACCCGACGAATCGGCATCGCCACCAAGGTCGGCGCGCTCCCGCTGATGAACAATTCGTTTCTCTTCACGGAGTTATTCACCCGGCGAGCCCGTGCCCTCGGCGATTCGGTCGATATCCCGGCCTGGTCCCTCAACGGCGGCGTGACCCTGACGGTGAGCATCCGTCCGCTTACCACGGATTCCCTGCAGCTCACGGTGGCGGGTCAGGAACATCGCCTCCATGTCGATGCCACCGGCCACATCCTCGGTGGTACGCTCCCGAACCAACACCTCACGATCCTCCGCGTGGCTGGATCGGCGGCCGCCACCATCACGCTCGGCAAGCCCGACTACTCCCCACCCGCGGGCGCACCGTATACCGCCCGCGAGGTCACGCTGAAGGGACAGGGCGGCATCACCCTTGGCGGCACGCTCACGCTGCCGACGGACGCGACGGGCAAGGTGCCGGCGGTACTCACCATCACCGGCAGTGGGCAGCAGGATCGTGATGAGTCCATCCCGGTGGCCGGCGGCTATCGCCTCTTCCGTCAGATCGCGGACACATTGGGCCGTCGAGGGATTGCGGTGCTCCGCCTCGATGACCGGATGGTCGGCGCCTCGGCGGGCACGATTGGCACCAGTGCCGACTACGCCGATGACGTCCGCGCCGCACTCGCCTGGCTGCGCCAGCAACCGGAGATCGATGGCAACCGATTGGCCCTCGTGGGACACAGCGAGGGCGGACTCATTGCCCCGATGGTGGCGGCGACCGATTCGCGTCTCAAGGGCGCCGTGCTGATGGCAGGCCCATCACAGACTGGGCGCCAGATTATCACCTTCCAGCAGAAGCAGGCGATCGACGCGGAGCCGAGCATCGCACCGGCCGCGCGCGACTCCGCCTATCGCGCGGCCATGGTGACCACGGATTCGATGGCCACGCCCGGCTCCTGGCTCGCCTTCTTCCTCTCCCATGACCCACTGGCCACCGCCAAGCGGGTGTCCAAGGTGCCGATCCTCATCCTGCAGGGGGCCACCGATCATCAGGTCACGCCGGAGCAGGCGCCGGCCCTCGAGAAGGCGTTCCGGGCGGCCGGGAATCGGGATGTCACGATGCGGCTCTTTCCGGACCTCAACCACCTCTTCCTGCCGGACCCAAGTGGTCTGCCGAGTGGCTACGCGCAGCTGCGCGACAACAAGGTCGCGCCCCAGGCGCTCGGCGCGATGGCGGATTGGTTGGTGGCGCGGCTGACGAAGCGGTAGGAGCGACGCCGCGGCGACCTGACGTCGCACCGCGGGAAGCCGACGGCCGTCACGGATTGATCTGCCCAACGGCACCGGTCAGTACCGCTTCAGCACCGGCCGCAGCGTCCAGCGGTTGAAAATATTCACGTGCAGGCCAAGCAGGACCTTCCGGGCATTGAGCTTTTCCTTGAAGCGCCACGATGCCGTGTTGCTGGCGACGGTCACACTGTAGAAGGTGTTGCGACCCAATGCCCGCAGCGCTTGGTAATTCTGGTTGCGGAGGATTCCGGCGAGGTTGTGTCCGCGCGCGGTGGGCACGACATACATGTTGTGCAGGTACGCCTGCGTAGGACCGAGTTCCACCGGGTGGAAGCGGCTCATGCTCTTATCCGTCGAGGACAACGTGAACGCCACGAGCTCAGCGCCTCGGAAAATGCCGAGGCAGATGCTGCCCTCCGCTACCGCCTCGGCGAGTAGGGCGTACTCATGGGATCCCGGTTCGCCCTCGGGCGGGGGGGTGAGGGCCACGACCTCGTCCCGCCCGAGTTCGCGACAGGTGAAGCCGTCCGGAAGGGTCATCAGCTCAGCCGGGATATCCGTCGGGGGGCGTTCCTCGACCCAGTAATACGGTGTGATCCGGACCCCGACTCGGATGAGCAGCGCACGCGCTACACTCAACGCGCCTTTGGCGCGGAGATTCTGCCAGGTGCGCCCGGCGCGCGCGGAGAGTGTACGCGACTCAGGCATGCGCAGGGAGTCCCAGGACGGTACGCGCTTCGACGTGGCTGTAGGGCCGTCGGCCCATGGCGGTGGCGATCCCGACGATCCGCTCCACCAGCTCGCGATTGCTCGCCAGCCGGCTCCGTTCCTGATCCCAGTGAATATTGTCTTCCAGCCCGACGCGCACCCCCCCGCCATCGACAATACCGATCGCGTTCATCCGCAGCTGCGTGCCGCCAATCCCGCCGACCGACCAGTAGGAATCGGCCGGCAACTCCTTGATCATCAACCCGAGCGAGAGCAGGTTCGCCTGCGCGCAGGCGATGTTGCCGAGAATCAGATTGAAGTAGTACGGCGGGGTGATCAAGCCCTTGCTGATCAGGTAGTGGGCGTAGTTGATCATCCCGAGGTCGAACACCTCGAGCTCGGGCTTGATGCCGAGGTCCAGCATCTTCCCCGCGAGCGCCTTGATCATGTCCGGCGAGTTCATGCTCGCCTGGGCGTTGAAGTTCAGCGAGCTGAGCGTCAGGCTCCCCATGTCGGGTTTCAACTCTCCGGTGAGCTCGAGACACTCGGAGCGCTGCGCAAACTCCGGGAAGTCACGCCCGCTGGTCGAAAGACAGATCGTGAGTTGTGGATGCTGTGCTCGCACTCCGGCCACAATCTCTGCATAGACCTCCTTCCGATAGGTCGGGACCCCTGTGATCGGATCGCGAGCATGGAGGTGAACCATGTTGGCGCCCAGCGCGACGGCCTGACCGACTTGAACAATGATTTCAGGTGGGTGGATCGGGACCTCGGGCGTCATCGCCTTGGTCGGGATCATCCCCGTCGGGGTGAAGTTCAGCAGAAACGGTGTGCTCATGGCGTGGCTCGCAAGCTCGGGGGGGGGGGATAATTCCAATATAGT